>JANYDV010000270.1 GCA_025363505.1 Bacteroidota bacterium | reverse complement strand
ATTGACGAAACCGGAATGAGAATGAGATACTCAAGTGGAAATGAGGTGTGAATCAGTACCGAACCATAAGCAAGCAAAGCAGGGAAAATAAGAATAAGCGAAATCAACAGAATTTGTCCGTTGTCTTTATATATTTTTCGGCGAATAAATTTCAGATACAAAACGAACAGTGACACAATAATAAATACGTGACCTATTGTACCCAAAGCTCTTCCGACAAGTGCTGCGGTGCCGCCTTGCTCGATACGTGCTTCAGCTAAGCTTTCGAGAGTCGCTTTCGCTTCCGGAGTGATGATTTCTCCTTTGCCAATGATCTTTTGTCCTTCGAGTACCACACCCTCAGTTTTAGGGATTCGAGTGAGGATAATTTTTCTTGATTGCTCTGATGCATCTTGATCGTATGCAATATTCGGAATAAGTACCGATGAGACAAGTTTGATTACCGCATTGCGAATCGTAGTATTTGCTCGAAGTGATTTTTCAAGCGACTCGATTAATTTATTCTTTGCTGTTTCGCGTGAAAGCAGGTCGCCGACGGTAGTGATCTCCTCGGTATTCGCGCGTTTGCGAATGGCTATCTTACGCTCGGCGGCTTGGTATTCTGATGGAATACTATTGTAAAAATATTCTTTGTCATAAAGCTTACCAACGGGGGTAATCATACGGTCAAAGGCATTATTGGATTCTTTTGCCGTTAATGGTCTTTGCTCTGAAATGTATGAGGAGAGTGTGCTAAGTTCGTCATCAGAAAGATCACTTTTCTTTAGAATTCGCTTCAGTGAATCTTGTGAAATTTGGTTGGTGTCCTCGGGTGCACTAAACTTAGTAAATACCGAGAGTAATAAATCTATCGTGCGACGCTTTGCCGAAGTATCAACCAGGAACACCGGGTAATAATTTTCAAGAGCTTTAGAAATTTCGTTGCGATATTTTGTCGGGTCTTTTAGTAATCGGAAATTGAATGGTGCGATAACATCTGCACTAGTCCAGAGCGCCCCCACCGAGTAGCCGGTTACGCTCTGAGGTGATTGGGCTTGGGGGAAGAGAACAGCAAGAATCAACGTCAGACCAATGCCAATAGCAAAGCGAACGACTTTCGAGCGTCGCCAACGGTTGCCACGAATGGCTTGCGACAACCGGTCGAGCGAACGTATAAAAAAATTGTTCATTAAAATCTTTATCGATAGGTGAGTATACGGAAGCTATTATTTCTTATTTCTCTTTCATTAGGGCTAATACCATTTCTTCGAGTGCTTCTTTCTTTCGCATACCGATATAGGTCGTTTTAATCACTCCTTTTTTATCAATCAATATTGTCACCGGTATTGCATCGCGTCCTCCAAACTTTGCGAATACTTCATCGTTGCCGATGAGCGTAGGGTAGTTGATCTGTAATTTTTCTGAAAAAGGTTTGATTACTGAAATACCTTCTTGGTCAATCGCTACGCCTATGAATTGTAAGCCGTCCTTACCATAGAGGTTCTGAAGTTCGATAAAGTCCGGAATTTCTTTTTTGCACGGTCCACACCACGTTGCCCAAAAGTTTAGAACGACAACTTTCCCTTTATAGTCTGATAGCTTAACGGTGTTACCATTAATATCCGGTAAGGAAACTTCCGGAGCCAGATGGGTTTGATCAACCAATTCATTGTGCAAATCGACAGTTTTTGGGCGTGCAAATAGAAAAATACTCACCCCGGCAAGGATGAACACAACGAGAACTGCTATTGAGCGTTTGTTTGCCATTGTTGGAATTCCTTTCAGTTTATACTACAAAATTTTACTCTTTTTGGTGCTATCACGCAGTGGATACCGATTTGACCAATAGAAAGTGAACTCCCTGAGCAAAGTGAATGTAGTATTTGCTGATAATTGTGATAATTAAGCTAACGTATGTCTTTGTTCGCTCAAAAATTGATTCTTATCCTCGCGTGTATAGGTGTTACAACTGCAACCTATGCCCAAAATGGAACGACTATTGGCTCGGAAGGACATTCGGGCAGGGCGCAAGTCTTTCAGGTCTTGTCAGTACCACCCAGTGCGCGTGCTGCGGCATTAGGGAATAGTTTTGTTGCAATGAAGGACGATCCCACGACGATCTTCTCAAATCCTGCTTGTCTTTCGACACAAATCAAACGTGACAGCAATGCACCCGGCTCGCTGATAGCATTTGGTTTTACAAAGCTCGCGCTTGATCTTAATCAAGGCTATGTTGCTTATAGCCAACCCGCGCCGGAAATACTCGGCTCAGATAGTTGGATCGGAATTGGGGTAATATATAATGACTGGGGTTCATTTCAGGGTGCCGATAATGTAGGACAACCGACGCAAAACTTTTCTGCCGGCGATGCGGCTATTTCTTTGGCATTTTCGAGTGTGATTCCAGAACAACCGATTCATTACGGAATCGCCGTGAAATATATTACTTCATCTTTGGCATCAGGCACTTACAGTGCTTCGGGTATTGCCGCTGATTTGGGAGTATTTTATGAAAGCAAGCCAATCTTATTAACCATTGGACTTTCGGCATTGAATATTGGTACACAGCTTTCAAATTATGCCGGTATTAAAGAAAATCTTCCATTCAACTTACAGTTAGGACTTTCGAAAAAATTGGAGCGTTTACCACTGACACTCCACCTGGCATTTAGAAATTTGAGCCGTGACCGAGAAGGAAGAAATTTCTTTTACGCATTAAATGATTTTTCGCTTGGTGGCGAATTTACGGTTAGTAAAGTTATTCGACTTCGTTTTGGGTATGAAAACCAAAAGCGCCGCGATCTGAAAATACCCGAGGGCTTGGGGCTAGGTGGGTTCTCCTTTGGACTCGGATTAAATTTCCAAAAGCTACATTTTGATTATGCCTTAAGCGCTATGGGACCTGTATTACCTGATGTCCATCGCCTTGGCGCAGAATATATATTCTAATCTGTTCGTACCCGAGTTTGACTCCACGATGAGCGAACAACTAAATACACCTACGCTCGACACAATAACAATACGTACCGACTTGCGCCCCGGTGACATTGGTTGGGTTATTTATCGACACGGTGTTCTCTACAAAGATGAGAATGATTATGGCGTCGAATTCGAGTCCTATGTTGGCGCAGGCTTGCACGAATTTTTTTACAATTTAATCCCCTAAAAAATCGGGTGTGGGTGTGTGAATATCACGACTCTATCATCGGATTTCTCTTGTTGATTGATAGAGGTACGTCTGCCCAACTGCCATACTTTTATATCGAAAGAGCATTCCGTGGTATTGGACTTGGCAAGAAACTAATGGATCTTTATATTGAGACGCTCCACGAGTTTGGTTATAAACAATCTTATCTGTGGACAACGAAAGAACTCTCGGCTGCAACGAATTTATATACGCGATCCGGCTTTATACTGGCAGAAGAAAAAGTCTCATTCACTTTCGGAAAAGAAGTGACAGAGCAGAAATATGTTTTGGAGTTATAGTGAAAATCTGAATCGATGTAATCATTAGCTTTTCTGCCTATTGAGAGGGTATCTTAGAGAGAGATTGTTTATGATCGACTCATAAAAATAGAAAAACACAACCGTAGTTATACGATTGTGTTTTTATTTGTAGCGGGGGCAGGACTTGAACCTACGGCCTTCGGGTTATGAGCCCGACGAGCTACCAACTGCTCCACCCCGCGATCCTAAATTTTTCTCCAATTACCCTATGCTTATAGGGGAGCGATAAAACTTCGTTTGGACAGTCAAGGTTCCATTATTGTCATATACGTGTTGACTATGTGCCGTTGGCGGTATATTTGTATCTTGTAGTATTATCGAACACTCACTACTCCCCTCAATGGGATTACAACTCGTCACACCTAAAGCTGAACTTCGTCTTTTTATCTCAAGCACATTTCGTGACTTGCAAGAGGAGCGTGAGTACCTCATAAAAAAAGTTTTCCCTGAGCTTCGAGCCCTTTGTCGTTCGCGCGGTATCTCATTTACCGAAGTTGATTTGCGATGGGGGCTGACGGAGGAGCAACAACGGCTTGGGCGAATTATCCGAACGTGCCTTGAAGAAATTGATCGGTGCCGACCATATTTTATAGGCATCATCGGCAAGCGTTATGGTTGGACACCCGAGTATCATGAAGTAGCGATGGACCCCGATATTCAAGATCGATACCCGTGGATCGAGTCGTTAACGCTCGATGGCGGCAGTCTCTTGGAGATGGAGTTTACCCACGGCGCACTCAATGATGACGGGGGGCAGGCTTATTTTTATCGCCGAAAAGAAGAGCATGGTGCTGTTGATAATCCCGAACGCTTGGAACAGCTTGTTGAAAAAATTATCGCCACGGGCAGACCACTTCATAATTTTGATACCCCGGAGCAACTTGGCGAAGCCGTGCGTGCTGATCTTCTTGAGATCATCGAATCCACTTGGCCTGCAAATGCAGTGCCATCAGTACTTGAGCGAGAAAAACTTGCGCACAACGCTTTTGCTCATAGTCGGCGCAGAGCCTATATCGCAAATCCGGAGTATCTTATACATTTTAATCAATGGCTTTCTGCACGCTCCTCACCGTTGGTGATAGCTGCCGAGAGTGGAATGGGAAAAAGCGCGTTGATCGCATGGCTCGTGAGTGAATATCTTCGGAAGAATCCGCAGGGTTTTGTGATCGAGCATTATGTTGGTGCATCTGATGACTCGACCGATCATATCGGTTTTATGCGACGTGTGATCGGGGAGATCAAAGAACGTTACTCTCTTCAAGACACCATCCCTAACGACACCGAAGAATTAGAACGAGTATTTCCAGAGTGGCTTGCGCGTGTTGGCGAAGTAGTCGGTTTCGAAAATGATCTACTACTCATTGCTCTGGATTCAATTGATCAATTTCAAACACATTCGCGATCACTTTCCTGGTTAGGCAGTACCTTCCCCATAAAGATCAAGCTCATCATTTCTTGCAGAGATGGCGAAACACTTGATCGTCTTTCGACCCGTCAGTGGGAAACACTTACACTTCGTACGCTTAAAGAGCGTGAACGCGAAGCAATCGTTGCGCGCTATCTTGCCGAGTATCATAAATCGCTCCCGCCATCGCTCTTATTGAAGATCGGTAAAGATGAGAAAGCGTCATCGCCACTTTTTTTACGTACGTTGTCCGAAGAGCTTCGTCTTTATGGCGATCATGAAAGTTTAGTCGAAGTTGCGGATAATTATTTGAAGGTCGAAAATCTCGATCAACTGTTTGTTCGAACACTCGAACGGATGGAGAATGATTATGGTACAAATATTGTCCGGGTTGTGACAATGGCGCTCGCACTTTCGCGCGCCGGGCTTGCCGAAACACATTTGCTCGGAGCATCAGGTGTCGCGCGTGTTGAACTGTCGATGTTACTTCATGCACTTGATTATCATTTGCTTCGGACCAATGGGCGTATCAATTTTTTCCATAAATATTTACAGCGAGCCGTCGAGTCACGATATCTTTCTGATGCTGATGTGAAGTTAGAGACTCATCGATCGTTGTCCGAATATTTCATACACGAATTTCAGCAGATACCATTAACACTCGAATCCGGCATTGATACGACCGTGATTCGTGAAATGCTCTACCAACTATCAAAAGCCAAACAACAAGAGAAACTCCGTGAAGCATTGCTTTCACCGCTCGTTTTGCAAACTATGTTCCAAGGCGAAACAGAATACGAATTTTTACATTATTGGAAATCACTTGGCGATCAAGACATTGCGTTGCTCTATGAACAAACCGCAGCGGGATCTTCGCCTATATATGCACTAACACTTGCACGACTTTATCGTACGGTTGGCGCATGGAGTGCCACCGAGAAAAAATTAGAGGAAGTTGTTGCAACTGGTTCTGAGGATGACACTTTGATTGCCTTAGGGGCATTGGGTGATTTGCGAATGCTTCGCGGAAAGCCGGCTCTAGCATTAGAAGCGTATCAACAAAAGCACCGGCTTGCTCTTGAACGTAGTGATGAAGATGCATCAGCAGCAGCACTTGGTGGGATTGGTGCTATTTTGCTTGAGCGGGGAGACTACGAAACAGCATTCTCGCAATTTCAAGCGATGCTCAAATTATGTCAGAAGCAAAATGATCGTCGCGGAGTTATCCGAGCTCAAATAAAGATTGGTCAGATTTATCTGAACAAAGGGGAGTATGATCTGGCTCTGCAACATTATCGCTCCGCAATGCAGTGGCTCGAGACAACCGGCGATCGCCGAGAAACATCGTTTGTTCTCGGGCAGATCGGGCTGGTCTATTGGAACATTGGTGAGTTTGAAAAAGCAATGGATTGCTTTAACAAAGAAATGCAGAATGCCGAGGATATTGGGGATTCGCATGCTTATGCAATGGCAGAGGGGAAGATCGGGCTTGTCGAACTTGACCGCGGTGATCTTGACCATGCATTTCAATGCTTCAAACAATATTACGAACTCTCCGCTGCGTTAGGATATTCTCGAGGTATTGGGTTTGCTATTGGTGACACCGGCATCGTTCATTTGCGGAAGCAAGAATTTACGCAAGCGCTAGCTCTTTTTCAGAAAGCCTATGCCATTCATCATGATATTGATTTCCCATTCGGCAAAGCACTTTGGCTTCGATGGAAAGCAGAAACCGTGGTGGAAGGAATTATCGAAGCTCAGTTGTTTTCACAACACCAATTAGAGTCAGCGAAAGAATGGATATCCCAAAGTATTGAGATCGCACGAAATGACGGAAACAAAGACTCGCTCTTTGATGCAACGGTCATCTTAGCGCGTATTTACTATCTTCTCGGGGATGAGAAAAATGCAGTTGATTTATTTACGACACTGCTCTCAGAAACGAAAGAAGATGTCAAGCAGGCTGAGCTTCACTTTCAGCTCTGGAAATTATTCTTTAAAACACATCAGAGGAAAGACGATTATCCCTCCCCTGAATCTTTGGTTGCGCATAAAGCACAAGCGCGAATACTCTATCAAGCTCTCAGCGACAAGACAAAGAAGTATCATTACACTTCCCGTTTAGCGGAGTTGCAATAGCAACAAGTTTATACATCCCCCAGACCATCAATATCTTTAAGGATTGGCAATCCCGTCAGCGCATTCGAGACTACTCTTCCTGACATCGTTGCGGCTTCAACACAGCCTGCATTCAAACCATTGTAGGTCCAATCACCAGCAAGATAAAGATTATCAAAACCGGATTGCCCACCGTTGAGTCTATAAGGGGTACTGTTTTTTACCGAGAGCACATATCGCTCCGAGGGATCGATGTTAGCACGATAGAAGATATCAACGACCGAATTACGATCAAAGCCCCCATCTTTGTTCACATCTTTTGTCCACCAGGTTGTTGCGTTATCAGTGAGCCACAATTCGCTGGCGTCTTTTACGGTCTGTAGTGCAAGAGCCGGAGTATCGGTCTCCGTTTGTGGGGGTATGCCCCCTTCCATCGGTCCGCAAAAATAGGATACATTTCTAATATTTGAAGACACGGGCCAAGTTTCGCGCGGAATCAATTGGCTCATATCAGCCCAAGTATTCATCGGATCAACATACGCGTCCATCACCGGACTTTCACTTTCCCAACCAAGCTCACTAAGGTCTTTATTGAGCCAAGTCTGGAATGCCATCGTCCGAACAGTTTTTATATTTTCGGTCATCCCTTGCCACGCAGTATTTGCCGCAACAAGTTCTTTGCAAACAAAAGGGATACTTCCAAGCGAAATACCAAATATCACCTCATCAAAATCTTTCCCGACTTCGAGTGTGAAATCCTGATCTTGCCATGTCGTATAAAATGATTCTAAATTGACCCCTTGCTCTTGTAGTTGTTTGCCTTCTTTAAGTTGATCGAAGTTCGGTTCGCTGGGCCAGCAATCGAGATCAACAATATTTACATACGGGTCATATTCAGTATCGCCGGCAATTACAGTTGCTTGCTTACCCATGGAAATAGAAGCAACTGACTTGCCATCGGCTGACAGCCCCAGATTTTTTACTTTATGAAAGAACTTGAATTGTACGCCACGATTTTTAAGCGATTGATGCAACGGTGTAAAGATTGTATCACCCATCCCTGCTTGCATCTTCCAAAATACTGCACCCTTATAAGTAAAGACGATCCTGAAGATACAACGCAATGCCGTCCCCGCTGCAAAATCTGCGTTGGGTATTCCGGGTTTGCCATCGTGATAAGCAAAGACAAGATCGTAGAGACCTTTCATTAAAGGTGAATTAACAGAAATATCCAGTGCGCCGTGATCACTAAGCCACTGACGTAAATCTTCATCGTCAAGTGAATCTAATTTTTGCGGATGGAAAAGCACACCATCTTGCAGAAGTGCCAATGCAATAGTGGCGCCAATGTCCATCATAATTACAAAACGAAGCACATCGAGATCAGTGTCGGCAAGATCTTTAAACTCGCGGCTTAACCAATTCTTTAACTCATCAAGTAAGTGAATGACAAATGAGTGGTCATTCGCATTATGATTTTTAGGATCAGGATCAAGGCGACTATAAGTGGCTATTAAGACATTCAATATATCCTCGCCAAGTGATAACAACCCAAGAGTGATATCAATATTTGCATTCTCAACAAAACTTTTGATCCACTGAAAAGCATTTTTATGTTGGGGGGTGTCTGTCTGAGTTTGAAGATGACGATGGAATGTTGAGTCACCTATTATTTCATTCAGCCATTTTATTGTCAGACCGATATATTCCCAGAGTGTTGGAAGCGGTGTACCTCTGCCCGGTATTTGGTCATTGGTCGGGAAATTAAATGCCCAGGGATGCCACTCACCTTTGAATTCCTGTGCAAGAACGACATAGCTATGTTTCTTGAAGGCATCTTCCCATGTTGCGAGCGGTGCGCCCGGTGGGCGCCCTATTTCGCGATATGCTCGTTGGATGGCATCGAACGAATTATTATAACAGCCTAACCAAATATGCAAGCCGTGTTCTTCGATACGCCCATACGGTGGTCTGCGCCCGCTGGCACCTTTGCCGCCCAAGCGCCAACCCATTTGATAGACAGTGATACTCTCAAATTTTTCTTTCCAATTGGGGTCATTAGTAATTTCGAAAGCTGAAGTCAGCGCACCGACTCCACCACCTAAGATTGCAAGTTTTTTTGGTTGTCCGTTTACCATAACGTATTGTCGTATTTAAACTAAGAAATGAATGATGGAAAATGAGGTATTAACTGATCACCGTTTGTGTGCCGATTCCGATTTCAAAATCATAACTGACCCAGAAGCTCAGTTTCGAACGAATCGGACCCGATGGTGCCAGACCAAGATCAGCGCGAATAGGGTGGCTGTCGCACAGTTCGATATTAATATCGTAGGCATCCATTAATATTTTCCCGCCATGGAATTTATTCGACTTTGCTTGGGTCTCGACGATTGCTTGAAACGATGCTTGCGAAGGATCGGTGACATCACGAAATTCTTTCAGAAATACCATAGGTATTTGCATCTGGAAAAGATCTTCAAGCGAGTCAGCGATGAGTTTTGCATTCCCAAGAAACGAAAGTCCGTCATCGGCAATAGTTATGATCTCTTTGAAAAAATCTTCGATGCTATTCCAGGTGTCATCAATGATGGTGTGTGTCGCTGATTGCCCCGGTACTTTTTTTACTTCGACCAATCGAACAACCTCACCTTTGGTATCAGGTGAAAACTTTTTTAAGACGAGTGTATCAATAGCAAATAGATCGGGACTATCCGGACTGGTCGGGAGTGTGACTGTGCCGATGCCTTTTGGGAAGCCATAGAGTTCTCTGCCCATGGCAAACGCATAATCATTGTCGACCCATATATACGGAAGCATCCAGAACATTCTTTTGCTGACCTTATCAATAATCAGCATCCAGAATGCTATCTCTTGCTCGGCGAACCAACCCATATTACTATATGGCGGAGTGGTACAACGTAATGAGGGTAATGCACAGCATGAGAGCATCATAAACGAACCTCCGGGCGCGAAACGATTTTCGCCAAGAGGACCATTTAAGTATTTATCACAGATGCCCTGTAGAGCGTTAATATCTGCATCGATCAAAAAAGAATACTGCTGTACATTGTCAGCAATAAATGGCGGGACGAACACTAGCTCGCCGCCGCGGTCAACAAATAACGCTTTGCTCATAATAATTTTAAAAGATGATGAATGATGCCTATAAAAACTTTATCCTTAGGCTTCGATAATACTTTTTGCTTCTTTCAAAAATGCTGTATCGAAACCTTCGTCAAATTTCGTAAGTGTTTCTTTGACTAACGCAATGCCTTCTTTTTTCTGATTTTTGGTTGTCAAAATTTTTGATAACGAGATTGCCGCTGTTAGTTCACGTGAGACTGCTCCGATACGTTTTGCATACTGATGTCCATATCGGATTGATTCTTCAGCTTCATCAATTCTGCCCATCAACTGAAGGCAATTTCCTCTGACGCGATAAAGATCAACTTCCGATGCAACTTCATTAATTTCTTTTGCCAGTGTGATCGCACCGTCAATTACTTCCAGAGCCTTATCAAGTTGACCATCAAGGCAGAGTGCCTCTGCGTATAAATTCAAGAACGCGGGGCGTACTAATACCGAACCGATCATATTCCACCCGTCTAAGCCCTGCTCCATAATTGGCAGTCCTTTTTTTGGTGAGTCAAGATGGCTGAGCGCCCAACCTTGGACATTCATTGCCGCAAAAAGCCAGAATGGATATGACTGTTCTACACAATAGTCAACGGTTCTTGTTGCCATCGCTAATGCTTTCTCAGTATCTTGATTGAGCATATGGAGCATAAAATTAAATGCCGATGCCCATCCAATACTAAACGGATGTCGAAGTGATTCTGCAAGTTTCAGTGCATCCTGACCAGCTTGCAATGCCTGATCGGGGAATCCCTTTGTCCACAATGCATATGACCGGTAGCAATGCGCAGCCACTCCAGGGTCTTGTCCGTAAAAATAAGCATTAATATGATGACGTTCCGAGTCATAGGTCTCTAAAGCTTTATCGAGATTTTCGAGAGCTGAATCAAAATGCCCGAGCCAAAATTCTGTATTACCAAGTGTCCAATAGGCTTCAACCAGCATCCCTGTATCCTTAGATTCGGTGCCAACACGTTTCATTTCCAAGGCAAGACCTTGAGCTTTGTTGAGATCACCACGGACTAAATAATATACCCACTGTCCCCACAGCGGAGTGAATAAATGCGGTCCATCACCAAGAATCGCACTAAGCTCGCCGGCTTTTTTATAAGTTTGGCCGATCTCAGGATCAGCGAACCCACGGGTGGCGATTAAGGCAGGACCCATCGCTGAGTGTAGTTGCAACTCAAAACCGGTTCGCTGCATTCGATCAGTAAGTTGATCGGTAAGTTCAAGTCCTTGTTTCAGATGAGCAATTGCTTCAGCATTTGCCGAGCGTTGTAATGCCCTCACCCCTGCCATTAACCAATACTGTATTGCCTTCTGAGGTATCACTGCTTTGGTATAATGTTGTGCCAGCAGTTCAGGTTGCGTCTCGATCAACTCCGGTGTATTTGCTTCGAGCGATTCCGCGATCAATCGATGATAATCTTTCCGCGAAGTCTTTAGTAAGGATGAATATGCCGAGTCTTGAATCAACGCATGCTTAAATGAGTACGTCGCATGAGGCGGAAAACCTTTTTGATACAAAATTCCAGCTTGTACTAATCGTTCAAGCTGCATCCCCATATTTCGAGTATGAGCACCGGGGATTGATTCAAGAATTTCATAGGAAAATTCTCTGCCGATCGTCGCTGCGAGTTGAGCTACGTTCTTTGCTTCGGGCAGTCGGTCGAGGCGTGCTGTCAATGAATCTTGTATCGTCGAAGGCACACCGAGTGATGCTAAGGGGGCTGAGAGTTCATAATGGTCGCCATGATCTACTAACATTTCGGATTCGATCATTGACTTTGTCAGTTCTTCCAGAAAGAGTGGGATACCGTCTGTTTTTAACAGAATGTAATCAATCGCTTCCTTTGGAAGATTTTTATTTGAAGCCACTCGCCGGATGATCTCTTCGCAATTTGTTTTCGGCAAGCCCGTTAATTCTATTTGTGTAAAATCAGCACGATTGTGCCAATACGGTTTGAATTGTGGGCGGTAGGTCAGCAACACCAGGACGTGATGTGTTTCTGCTTGTATAAGAAAACGATCTAACAACTCCAACGAAGAAGGATCAGCCCAATGGAGATCTTCGATGATGAATAGGACAGGCTGTTTTTCTGAACGACGCAGAAGTACTTCGATGAGAAGATCAATCGTTTTATTCTTCTGACGTTGCGGTGTCATTGCTAATGGTGCATAATTACTATTAACCGGCACCGACAATAGCCCGGCTAATAGCGGCACTGCCTCAGACATTTCTTCAAATCCATATTGCGTCAGAAACCCTTCGATTTTTGCTAATTTTTCTGCCGGAGCATCGTCGCGTTCGAGCCGTAGTGCTAGACGCTCGAGAAAATCGATAACCGGGAAGAACGAACTGTTTGCATGGTAAGCCGAGCATCGTAACTCAGTGAGCCATGAATCGGGATCGTTGCTGGCATATTGTTTGAGCGAATGAAGCAACCGCGACTTACCGACACCTGCTTCACCTCCGATGAGTGCTATTTGTCCTTTGCCTTCTTGAGCACGGTGCCACGCTTCTTCAAGTAACCGTATTTCATTACTTCTGCCTGCAAAAGGTGTCAGCTGACCCAGTGCCGCATCAAGCCTGCTTCGGGCTGTACTTTCGTGATCGATGCGATAGATTTGTACGGCTTGTGAAATTCCTTTGAGTTCGTGAGCTCCCAGATCGATCGTTTCGAAATATCCGCGAATAAGTTTATAGGTGTCACCACTGGTAACAAGGGTGTTTGGCTCTGCAATTGATTGCAAGCGCGCGGCAAGATTTGGAGTTTGCCCAACAATTGCATTTGATTCCAATGCATTGGTCTTGTCCATATCACCAACAACGACCAGACCCGTGTGTACCCCAACTCGAACATTGATCTCCGTACCGGTTTCGCGTTTGAACCTCGCACCGATACTTTTTACTGCTTCGACAATACCGAGCCCGGCTTGGATGGCACGGCGCGCATCATCTTCAAGCGCGATCGGATAGCCGAAATACGCCAAGATGCCATCACCGAGATATTTTGCAAGATAGCCTTCATAGAGGGCGACAACTTTTGTGCAGGCGACTTGATATTCATGTAAGATTGTCCGCAGATCTTCGGGGTCGAGTTTTTCTGATAGCTCCGTAGAGCCGACCAGATCAGAAAAGAGAACACTTAGTTGGCGACGCTCGGCATGAGGTTGATCATTAATCTCTTTTTTTGAAGTATCACCAGAGGCTGCAAGTTTGTTGCCACAAGAAACGCAAAATTTTGCTCCGGGTGCGTTTACAGTATTGCACGAGGGACACACAGTGCCAAATGCTGTTCCACAGTTACTGCAAAAGCGTGCACCCTGTGGATTTTCAGTTGAACAATTACTACATTTCATTTTTGTGATACCCCCGTGACTGTTGTCGTTCTCTCGTTGGTGCTACTTGACGATCATCAATGTTTCTAATGTATGATGAAATACCTCAGTGTCAACACTGACGATCCCGATAAATGGGCGGTCGATTTCATCAATCATAAACAACATAGTACCAATTACTACCCCTAACGTACAGATCATAAAGATATGGACATTTCTTCTTTCTGCCCCGAAAAAGCAAGAAAAGAGTAGGGTGATCAGCCCGCCAAAAATAAGTAATCCCCATATCGGTTTTGGTATTTCTCGCTCAGCATAGAGCAGACGGTTGCTTCGTGCTTCATCAAGTTTATTGAGTTGCTGATACACCAAATTTAACCAATTACGTTCATGGTCATCCTTTGGCTCGAATGATTGAATACTATTCCATATTGCCTGATAATTTTTATTGACATACCCATCAATTCGACATTCTTGCATTAACTTCCATTCGTCATTAATAACGGAATTGGTATAATTGGTGAGGGCAGTGTGAATTTCGTTACGCAATGTTTTTGGGAATGTATAGGTGTCTCGGTCAATCGAGGCAACAAGATTTGCTTCTTTTGCAACTGCTTCTTCGGCGCTATTATATTGCTCCCAAACGATTACAGTCACAAACCGCGAGCAACACGGCATATATGACGCTGATGGCGGCATGAATAGGCACGGCGATCTCATTGTGGCGTCGTAAAACATCGGTTTCTACAAATCGCCGCACTGCGAACACCCCGCATATTGCAATCGCAATCGGGATAGCAAGAAAAAAGAGAAAACTAAGCCAATTTGGAAGCATTCACGATGATGATGAATAGAGAAAAAACTCTTATGAAGCTACAAATATAAGGAGTTTTGGAAGGCTGTGACCAATAATACCAATAAAAAGAGCCGAACTCACGCTCGGCTCTTTCCTTCACCAATTTTGTGTGTACCTTATAGACGAAAACATATCATTCTTTGCTTCGCTTGGAATGATTGGTTTTGTTTATGGTTTAGCGAAAAATCCAATAACTTATTGAACCTTGATTAACTCGACATCAAAGATAAGGGTCGAATTTGGTGGAATCTTGTCGCCGCTGCCTTGTGGTCCATATCCTAGTTCAGATGGCACGATCAAACGACGTTTGCCGCCTACCTTCATTGAGACCATTCCTTCATCCCAACCCGGAATCACTTTGCCCACGCCAATCGGAGTGATAAAAGGCTGGGTATGACCAAACTTCGGATCGACGTTCGAATCAAAAGTCGTGCCATTAGTAAGTTTGCCGGTATAGTTAACGATGATCGTTTGTCCCGGTTTTGGCTGCTCTCCTTTGCCGACCTTCATATCAATATACTTCAAGCCTGTCGGGGTAATTGTTGTGTCGCCATGTCTTTCGTCTTTTGCCACAGGCATTTCTGTTGGTGGTGGCGCCGGTGGTGGCGGGTTCATACTTTGATTGATCGGGGGTACGGTCGAAGGACCTTTGCCGCCATCGGTATTTGTTTTATCGCAGCCGATCACTGAAATAAGTGCTGCAACGAGAAGTAGTTTTTTCATTTGTAAGTGGTTTGTAAATTCGTGATAAAATTCAAGGTCTTAAATACCTCCAATGCGCGATTTCCGTTCCCGCTCGGCTTCTTCCCAAAGCGAAACATAACTGTTGTATCGCCATTCGGGGATGATCTCGTCATCAACCGCCTCTGAGACGGCACATCCCGCTTCGTGAATGTGTAAACAGCCTGTCATTTGGCATTGCTGTTGTAACGGCAAAAACTCTATAAAATGAAATTTAATCTGTGTTGGATCCAGATCAAAATGGAAAAATTCTTTAATACCCGGTGTATCAACAACATAGCCCTGATGGTCGGGCATTGCGATGATTGATGCGTAGGTTGTTGTATGCATTCCTCGCTGGCTTTTCTTGGTTAAGCCTTGTGTGCGGGCTATCTCTTGACCAAAGAGTGTATTGAGCAACGATGATTTTCCAACGCCGGATTTCCCTGCGAAAACGATTGTTTTATCTTTTATTATGTCTCGGAGTTCGTCAATTCCTTCTCCGGTTTCTGCCGAAACTATCGCGCTTAAGTAGCCGAGTGATCGGTAATATGTTAAGGCTTCAAGGATAAATTCTTTCCGGTCATCAGTTTCGAGTTGGTCGGCTTTATTTAAGATAATAAGGACTCCGATATTTTCTTCCAAGGCTGCGACGATGTATTTATCAACCAATCCGGGTCGAAATGGCGGTTCGGACGCGCCGCTGACAATGCCGATAAGGTCAATGTTGGCTGCAATAACTTGCTCGAACGTATTACGCTTTTTATGGGCAAGACGGGAAAGTTTGTTCTTACGGGGCAAGACTTCGCGAATTACCGAAATATCTGTTTCGGCTTGTTCGAGCATTACAATATCGCCAACAGCAATCAGTGTGGAATTTACATTCCCTGAGATCGTACTTTTAATTGTTCGCGCACGCGTAGTAATATTTGGGGCTGTTTCGACGATGACATAAGCCCCATCGATTTGGAGAGCTTTCCCTTTGAGAAGATCGGTTCGCTCGCCTTCAGTTTTAGTATATTTTTTTTCCGAATGGCGCTCGCGGTGCTTAATTTCTTTCTTTCGGCTACGATCACTATGCGATCGGCGGATCGGTTGGGTGCTGGAAGAGTCGTCGTCGGTATATTTTTGCATAGCGCTTGAGAACAATAATAGAAGCGAATTAAGCCCGCATTTAAAACACGAACGCCGAGGCTCTCATCGCTTCGGCGTTCGCTCACGTTATAAGTGAGGGGGCTTCGATACTATAGTCCTGTTTATTGCAACATTTCCAACTGACGCTTTAGCTCGTTTACACGATTAGCAAAAAGCGGATCGTGGCGCATATCATCAACGATAGTTTGTTGTGCGTGAATCACCGTCGAGTGATCGCGCCCACCGAAATGTAAACCGATTGTGTTTAGTGTGCTGGCGGTCAATTCCTTACAGAGATACATTGCGACTTGTCGTGCCTGTACCACTTCCTGTTTTCTGGTTTTATCACGAAGTAAAGCTTCTTCGATTCCAAAAAATTTGGCAGCATATTTCTGAATCGTCTCGACCGAGAGTATTGGTGCCGACCGGCGAGCAACTTTGCGCAGGACATCACGAGCAACTTCGATTGACGGTTCTTTACCTTCGAGTGAGATAGACGCTTCGAGCGAGATCAAACACCCTTCGAGCTCACGAATGTTGGTCGAAACATTCGATGCGATATATTCTAAAATTTCTTCGCTAATATCAAAGCCGTCACGTTCAGCCTTGTGACGCAAGATAGCGATGCGCATCTCCAGATCAGGCGGTTGGATGTCGGTTGTCAACCCCCATTGCAGACGATTGAGCAAGCGGTCATCAATATCGCGCAGTTCTTTTGGTGGGCGGTCGCAGGTAAGTATGATCTGCTTGCCGTTGTCCCGAAGTTCGTTGAAGGTATGAAAAAAACTATCTTGGGTGCGTTCTTTGCCTGCAAAGAATTGCACATCGTCAATGATCAAAAGATCAATCGAACGATAAAACGTATTAAAGTCATTGATGCGGTCAGACTGGATCGCTTCGACAAATTCTTTGGTAAAGCGCTCGCTTGAAGTGTAATGTACTCTCACGCCCGGAAATTTCTCAATAGCGGCATTGCCGACTGCTTGGATAAGATGAGTCTTACCAAGACCAACATTGCCATACATCACCAGTGGGTTATACCGAGTACCGCCGGGATTATTTGCCACCGCGACTGCTGCAGCAAAAGCGAGTTTGTTTGATTCTCCTCGAATAAAATTATCGAATGTATAACTCGAATTAATATTCGATTGCAGGGGTGGCTTTGGGGTAGTATTATTGCCGCCAATAGATGACGGTTTGTTTTCGCGAAGAGGCTCCGATGGATATTCAATCCTATTAACCGGTGATTCGGATTGTACCACAGAAACCGGCGACAATGCTGTTTCGACGCCTTCAATATCCGCTAAGTGTTCAATGCCGATTGTTGCCGATTGCCCAAGATACTCCGCAAGAGCGGTTTCGATCAATCCTTGATAGTGCTGCAATACCCATTCGGCAATAAAGCCGCTGGGTGCTATCAGGATGAGCCTCGTACCTTCGAGCGACTTCGCTGTCAGTGGTTCGAACCACGTCGTAAAGCTTTGTGGCGAGACTAGCGCTTTGAGCTTTTCGGCGGAGCGATGCCAAATGGCAGTCGCTGCGCCCAATAGCTCATCGCTTGGTGCTGGCTCGTTTTGAGCATGTTCCGGTATGTGTCCTCCGCTGGCAGGGGGCATCGAATTATATGATTCTTGCAATGGCGCAGAAACCGTTGCTTCTGCCGAGTCAATTTTTTCTACAAACACTGTTCTTATCAATGGTAATCTACTCAATAAGAGTTTCCTTCGGAGCGAACTTCGTGAAGTTTACTCCCGAAAGATGTTAATTATTTTTTATGCTTATCGTTAAGCATGCATTCGAGAAAACAGAGAGACAGACAATAACATTTTCAATGAGATTCATAGCAATAAGTTAGTCACACTTCAAAACCTTATCAAATCTGAAACTCGGAAGTTATCCACATTCGATTCACACTCTGTTGTCAGCTTCTCTCTATACAATGATACAAAATATTTTTGCTGCTTCAAAAAAAATTATTGTTTTCCGTATGACAACGAACCAAGAATAATTTTTTCGGAAGCACCGGTTGTCGAAGGTTGATGAATGATGTTTTTTTCTAAAAACGCTTTTGCAAAAAAAGCAAAAGCAATCGCTTCCTTCGCTTGCGACGGAATTCCAAATTCATCTGATCGGATAATCTTACACTTCGGTAATAATTCTTTCAGTGTATGTATTAAAAAATTATTATACACTCCGCCGCCGCTGATAATAAGATCAGATGATTGGGAATACTGCGATTGGTAGGGCAATATTTCATTAGCGATTGATCTCGCCGTAAGTTCGGTTGCTGTTCGAATAGCATCTGTTGCTGAAATAACTCCCGAATCGATCGCCGTTGTAATTTTTGTTAAAAATTGTGAGCCGAAGAGCTCACGCCCCGTCGATTTTGGCGGCAATTGTTGAAAATAAGGATGCGAAAGCATTTCTGAAAGCAGTTGGTCGTTGGTGATAGCTTTTGAGGCGATCTCACCATTGTCATCGTACGCTTGATGAAAATATCTTCGAGTGAGTTCGTCGATAATCATATTTCCCGGTCCGGTGTCGTAGGCGATAACCGGCATGCTACTCGACGTTGGTGCGATCACGGTAATATTACTAATGCCACCGATATTGAGTACGATTCTCGTTGTATCATCCGAGCCCAGAAACACCCGATCAAACATTGGTACCAGGGGTGCGCCTTCGCCACCGAGGGCAATATCACCACTCCGAAAATCGCTTACAGTATCAATTCCTGTTAATGCCGCAACAGCAGCTCCGGAACCGAGTTGGAATGTCGCCCCGATGGGCGCCGAATCACTCGTAATTTTTTCTATTGTCGGAAGATGCCGCACTGTTTGCCCATGCAGACCAATGGCACGTATATCTTTATGGGCTATGCTATTTTTTTTGAGTGTATCATTTACGGCATCAGCATAGAGTCTCGCCAGCAAGAAATGTGAGCGCACGAATAGATCGAGATCAATCTGTTGTGTTGTTGCTATATGATAGAGCAAATCACGAACTTCGCTTGAGAACGGATAGGCGTTATGTGCTACAAATTCTACTTGATTACTAAATCGAGCGAGCGCCACGTCAATTCCATCAAGACTCGTACCGGACATAATGCCGATGTAAAGATCGTTGGTTGAAGTAGAAGGCACTGCCATTTTATTTTGCAGCAGGTTTTGTGATAATAGGGGCGGTCTCGTTAGAGTCCGGCGGCGGAGTGTGATGTGTTAATTGAACAACGAGATAAAATATTCCCGCTAAGACTACGAACACTATTGCACGAATAAAAAAGGAATCGCCTTTGACCAGTGCACGAACCCCTGAAACGCGATCTTCACGTCCGAAACTTGAGTATCGTTTTTGCCATAGTGCCATTATGGTTTGCCTATTACATTACGCGCAATGACGATGCGCTGAATATGCGAAGTCCCTTCATAGATCTGCAAGCCTTTGATATCACGATAATACCGCTCGACAGGATACTCATTAGAATAGCCACGCCCGCCATGAATCAATACCGCTTCCGAAGCTGCTTTGAGCGCCGCCTCGGTTGCATGAAACTTTGCAATAGATGCTTCGAGCGTTGATGTCTCGCCGGTATCTTTTTTCCATGCCGCAAGATACACGAGGTAGCGTGATGCCTCCAACGAAGCTTTCATTTCTGCGACCGAGGCTTGGATCATCTCAAAATCTCCGATACGGCTTCCGAATTGTTTTCGTGATCGTACGAACGATACCGTTGCGTCAAGGCACGCCTGATGCACACCGAGCGCTCCTGCGGCAACACCAAGCCGCCCATGATCGAGTGCTGACATCGCGACTTTAAAGCCTTGTCGTTCGCCTCCTAAGATGTTTTCTGATGGCACGAAGCATTTTTCAAGCGTGATATGCGCATGATCACTTGCACGATGTCCGAGTTCTTTGCCGGGCATTTTTTTTCTCTGAAAGCCTTTGGTCGAAGTATCAATTAGAAAAGCGGTGATAGCACCGTGAGGTTTCTGATTATCTACTATCGGGAGCTTTGCGAAGACGATCGCAAGAGACGCAATATTTGCATTGGTAATCCAAATTTTTTCACCACGTAATTCGTACCCGCCATCAACAGGTGTGGCTGTTGTTTGGATGTTTGCTGCATCGCTACCGGCTTCGGGTTCTGTCAAACAATAACAGCCGATCGACTGACCACTTGCGAGCATCGGAAGATATGTACTCTTTTGCTTATCATTACCCCATTGATTAATGCATTGCATAACCAACGAAGAATGCACGGTCATAAAACCTCGAACACTCGAACAAGCCCTGCCAAGTTCTTCATAGACCATTGCCAGTGCGACCGAAGTCATATCACTGCCGCCAAGATCACTCGAAATAGTACTGCCAAGCAAGCCAAGCTCTGCCATTCGCGAAACTATTGAGGGGGGCATTGCCCCAAGCTCGTCCATTTCACGGGCTATTGGTGATACTTCGCGCTGTGCAAAGTCACGAGCAATAGTTTGCCACCTGAGTTCGTGTTCGGAATGTGAAAAATCCATTACGTGAATTTACGAAATAGAGATGAATGATGAAAAAAATCAAGAACACTAATCTATGACAGCGATGCCTTCGATTTCAAGCAATACATCATCCTCAAAAAGTGATGAGACTTCGACAAGTGTCATTGCCGGAAAATATTTTCCGAAAAAAGTACGATAGACATCACCAAGTTCGCGAAGATGTTTCTTGTACAAGTTTTTGTCTTTTACAAATAGGTTAAGTTTGACTATGGATGTCATTTCACCCCCACTTGCACGTATAGCAATCTGTAAATTTGCCAGGGCTTGCTTGAACTGCGCAACAATCTCTCCGGGAAAGACTACATTGCCATTGCTATCAAACGATACTTGCCCCGCGAGATAGACTGTGGTGCCGCCGATGACTTTGACCGCGTGTGCATAGCCGACTGGTTTGACGAGTTCTTCGGGATTAATAACTTGGTGCATAACATTAAAACGCTGGGTTGACAGAAGTTCTTGGCTCGGGTTGTTCGAACTCCGGCATATAGATTAAATTATCGAAACGCCCCACATTTCCACGGAATGCCACACGGACGTGCCCAATTGGTCCGTTACGTTGCTTTCCGACAATCACTTCGGCGGTGCCTTCGGTTGGCTTACCGTCGTCGTAGGTTTCAATAGAATATGTTTCCGGTCGATAAATAAACATTACAATATCAGCATCTTGCTCGATTGCGCCCGATTCACGAAGATCTGACAACATCGGACGTTTATCGGGTCGGCTTTCGACGCCACGATTAAGCTGGCTCAGCGCGATTACCGGAACGTTCAACTCTTTGGCAAGTGCTTTAAGTGAACGCGAGATCGTCGAAATTTCTCGTTCACGTGAGTCCATCGAACGTGTGACTTCCATCAATTGTAAATAATCAACGATAACCATGCCAATATTTTCGGTGGCTTTGAGACGTCGGCACTTTGCGCGAAGCTCAAGCGGGGTAATGCCTGCGGTATCGTCAATAAAAATGGGAGCCTCGTGAAGGCGGCTAATGGCATGAGACACTTTTTTCCAGTCTTCACCCGAAAGTTTTCCTTTGCGGGCAGACTGCATATCAACTTGTGCTTCGGAACAGAGTAAACGCAATACCAACTGCTGTGCACCCATTTCGAGCGAGAATACAGCAACAGGCACACGATGCTCTTTGACGGGATTGAGCGCGGCATTCCTTGCCAGCGTTAGCGCAAGTGCTGTCTTGCCTTGAGACGGACGTGCCGCAAGAATAATAAGATCGGTTTTTTGCCAACCACTTGTGAGTTCATCCAGATCGGTCAGACCGGATGCCACACCGGTAACGGCGGTGTGATGATCGTGAATAAATTGCAAATGCTCCATCGCTTCGTGCGAAAGTTTATCCATTCGCATAAAGCTGCGGCGGTGGCGTGTCTCCGACAGACGAAAGAGCGATGATTCGGCTTGATCGAGTAATTCGAATGTATCGTCTTCACCAATGAATGCTCGAAGCTTTACCTCTTCACAGGTACGGATGAGTTCGCGCGCAAGATATTTTTCTAACAGCAAACGAGAATGTGCTTCGACATTTGCTGTGGTGACAACTTTTGAAGTGAGTTCGACAAGATATGCAGGACCGCCAATTTCTTCGAGTGTCCCATTGAGCCGGAGTCGGCTGGTGACACTTAGCAGATCGATCGGCTCGGATTTCGAATCAAGGTCCACCATTGCGCGGTAGATCGCCGTATGCCCGTCACGATAGAACGGGCTGTCTTCGAGCGTGCGATCACCAAGCACTTCCATCACTTTGTTGGCAGCGACTTTATCAATCATCATCGCTCCGATCAGCGACTGTTCTATTTCGACTGCCTGCGGCGGAATAAGACCACTGCCGGATACACGCTCATAAAGCTCACTAAAGCTCTTGAGGTAGGCTCGCGATTGGCGCTTGCCGATGGTTTCTTTTGCTTGAATTGGTATTACACTCACAACCGTTAAACTCGTTTTTTATACTGAAGATTGCAAATCTACTACATCAATACGATGAAACAATGCACAAGTTATCAAAGTGGATATGTGGATAAAAAAAACGCCCCGGTTTTTGTATCGGGGCGTTTTACAATACACTATGGTAAAAGTGTTATTTAATAAATTTCACTTCGACTCGACGGTTTTGTGCTCTGCCGTCATCAGTATCGTTACTGGCTACGGGCATTGAATCAGCATAGCCTTTTGATGATAATGTTGAGGCGTTACATCCTTGCGAAATAAGATACTCAACCACTGCTTGAGTACGTTTTTTCGAGAGGTCGAGATTGTACTGGTGGGTCCCCTTATTATCGGTATGACCGCCAACTTCTGCCTTGATATCAGGAATTTTCTTTAAGATATCTGCAAGACGATTTAGCTCGGGATATGACTCCGGCTTCAAACTTGCTTTGTCAAAATCGAAAAAGATATTATTGAGACGAATGGCTGTTTCTTTTTCGCGCATTGATTTGATTGAAACCAGCACGATATTCTCCGTGAGTTTGGTTGCTTCGGTTTTTCCGCGAAGATCTACATTCTTTGAGATCGGATAGTAGCCCGGTTTCTCTGCATAATATCCATAGTTCTTATTCAAGGGGAGCGTAATAAAGTAGGCGCCCGATTTCGGATCGCTCGAAAGCTCACCAACGTTTTTGCCGGTTTCAAGATCTTCCCATTTGATCGAAGCATTCAGCGGTGTGCCGTTTTCATCGCTAACAATACCGGTAATGGTTGCGACCGGTGCAGGCTTTGCCGCTTCGGAAAGCGTCATCGTATAGATGTCGCCACCGCCATAACCATCGGGGCGATTATCAAGACTTAAAAATGCTGTCGAACCATCAGTCGAAACGCGGTAACCAAAATTATCAGCGGCGTTATTTATTTCTTTGCCAAGATTGACCGGCTCGCTCCATTCTGTCCATGAGTCATCTTTAAGTCGGGTGGTTTTATAGATGTCCATCATTCCAAGACCCGGATGTCCGTCGGAGCAAAAGTATAATGTCTTGCCGTCAGGATGCAAAAAACCCTTCCGTTCGGAGTAGGGTGTATTAATTGTTTTTCCGAGATTAATCGGGTCGCCCCAACTCCCGTCAGATTGTTTGAGCGATACATAAATATCGGTATTACCCCATTTATCACCATGGAAGGCTTCTCCTTTTTTATGGTAATCACCAATATTCCCATCACGATCAGAACTAAAGATCAATACTTTGCCATCACTACTGATACTCCCATCTGCCTCGAGAGCTGAAGTGTTAATTGGTTTTGGAAAATGCTGAACCGGACCCCACGTACCGTCAGCTTGCTTATCCGAAAAGAAAATATCCCCACCACCGTAACTGTCGTCGTAATTACCAAAAAGCATTATACGATTGCCGTCGGCTGAGATACCGTTTACGGATTCGTTATCTTTGGTATCGATTGATGTTCCAACGAGATTAGCTTGCTGCCACATCCCCGCGCGAAACTCCGAGACCATCACATCTTCGTCATAACCATCTTCAGTAGTAGAGTTGTCTTTAGTAAAATACAAACGCTTGCCATCGGCAGTAACTACCGGGCTGAACTCTTCATGGGATGAGTTGATGCCTTTGCCAAGATTAGCGATACGGAGATTTTCGAGCGGTGCTTGTAAGATTGCAATAATCTTTTCGAAGCGGCGTTTCATATCCGGAAACTTTGACTCATACTTTTGATAAATGTCCACGGCATCTTTCCAGCGACCTTCCTTAATAGGAAAATAGGCTAAGCGCTGTACTGCGACGAAAGCGTCTTCGGATGGGGCATCGCTTTCAACGAATTGTTCAAAGTCCGCTTTGGTGTCGTCATTCGCGGCTTTAGAGATATCTGGTTGGGCTTTTATAACCGTAAAGGTCGAGGCGATCAATAAAAAAACGAAAGCAATAATACGCATAGTAGTGCAGGATTGAGATGTTTTGAAGCACAATAATACAAAAAAAATCCGACCTGTTAGTGACAAGTCGGATTTTTTATGAAAATAACGATAATTAGTTTTTATGAAGCTTGCTCGCTGTGAGCGTTCCGGGAGCTTCAAATTCACCAAATTCAACGTCTTTTTTCGTTTTGCGATGGCGTTCTTCGTCAACGTTATAGCCACGAATGCGAGCATACTCGATCAACTTCGAACGAAGCAATTTTCTGCCTCTGTGCAAACGCGAACGAACAGTACCGATCGGGCAATCGACGAACTCGGCAATTTCCTCGTAGGTGAAGCCTTCGATATCGCAAAGGATCACAACAGTACGGAAGTCTTCGGGTAATGACTCAACAGCGCGCGTGAGATCATCATCGAGCAAGTTACGATACAACCGTGCTTCCATATCATTCGGATCAGTGTATTCCGAACGGATGGTATTATAGAAATTCTGGATGTCTTCGTAATCTACTTTATCCGGCTCTTTCGATTCTTTGCGGTAAATATTGATATACGAATTTTTCATAATACGAAACAGCCACGCTTTACAGTTGGTACCGGGCTCAAACTTGTCCCAGAAGCGATACGCTTTCATATATGTTTCTTGTAATAGGTCATTCGCGTCATCCGGGTCACTGGTCATCCGGAGCGCGAAGTTATAGAGCGCTGTTACGTGTGGCATTGCCTCACGCTCGAAGTCTCGATGTCGCTCTCGTAGTATTTTATCGTCCAACATATCTATTCCTTTTCATCTGGCGTTAGCGCCACGATTCCTTTCGTTATATACACCCTATCTCACATACCGGGATTTATTCTTGTGGGAAAAAGTGTTAATTTAGGCTATAAGCCACACTCCCTCCGGTCTGTAATATAAGTTACAAAGATACAACATTTTGGAGCACTTTCGACAAAAATCGTTCCAATTTATTTGGGAAGGGAGACTTTTGTTGAGGTTATCCACAGGTCATTATTCGTTTATTTTTGTGTTAAGTTTCGCAGACCGCCCCTCTTAGAGCTGTCCCGCTATCAATAATGACACGATAACCGCAATAAAGTCTTACTCAAAATGTATCTATGAACAAGAATTCATATTCCCAAGTAGTATCCACTCTTCTAATAACCCATATTAACCGTCAAAGTAACAGGAGGGGCGAAGAAATGCCTGAATATTCTTTAGACGTTAACCTGCCGGTGTTTCAAACCCGTCTCAAAACATGAGTGGTCACTTGGGAGGAATTTTGCCGGGTTCAGGAGACCTGTGGGGTTAAATGCTGACCGTAAACGAGACATAATCGCAATATCCGCTTGGCTATACATCCACCCAAGGGCTTCTTTCTTTTCGATGCCCACGCCATGCTCGCCGGTGATCGACCCATTCTTATCAATGCAGAGCTTCAGGATATCAGCACTGGCTTCGAGACATCGTGCGACACTTTCAGGGTTATTCTCATCATAAAGGATTGCAGGATGGAGATTGCCATCACCGGCATGAAAAATATTTGCGATCCGAAGTGAATATTTTTTTCCAATACGATAAATCTCTTCGAGTACTTCAGGCAAGGCATATCGTGGTATTACCCCGTCTTGTGTATAATAGCTCGGGCTCACACGCCCGAGTGCGCCAAAGGCTTTTTTTCGTGCTTGCCACAATGCATTGCGCTCGCTGTCATTTTGTGCAATACGTACCGTTCCTGCATTATGTGAGCGGCAGATAGCTTCGATCTTTGCCACGATCCGTGGAAGAGAATGCTTGCGACCATCAAGCTCTATAATAAGGAGTGCGCCGGCATCAGTCGGGAAGCCGAGATGAAACGCTTCTTCAAGTGCGTCAAGTACCTCGGAGTCGATCATCTCAAGTGCGGCAGGCACGATACCGACAGAAATAATTTCGCTCACCGTTTGCGAAGCATCTCGCGGTGTTGGGAAATCAACAAGCAATGTTTCGACAGATTCGGCAAGCGGGGTCAGTTTTACTTTCGCTTTGGTAATGATACCAAGAGTGCCTTCGCTACCAATCATTAGTGATAATAGCGGAGCAGTTTCATCTTCAGTACTAAGTTGAAGGGTGGTGCCGTCAGGAAGGATCACTTCAAGCCCAAGGATATGCTCTGCGGTTGCGCCATATTTTAGGCAATGAGGACCGCCTGCATTTTCGGCAATATTACCTCCGATAGTAGAAGCGGCTCCGCTGGAAGGATCAGGGGCGAAATGCAAATCGTATTTTTTTGCAAGTTTAGAAAGAGTAGCATTGACAACACCTGCCTCGACTACCGCATATCGTTCTTCAACATTAATCTCGATAATATGCTTCATCGCCGATGTGACGATCATTACACTTTCATTACAAGCAAGTGCCCCGCCCGAAAGCCCAGTGCCTGCCCCACGAGTAACGAGTGAAATAGCGTGTTTTGCACAGTGTTTTACAATCTTTTGAATTTCTTCTGCTGAATGAGCAAGGATAACCAACGACGGGTCCCGCTGTTCGAGCGTAACAGCATCAGCATTATAGACGAGTCTATCGGGATGCCCGGTCAGCACGCGATGTTGTGGGATGTATTGATAGAATTGTTCAGGATGAAGCATGACGTTGCTTGAACCGAATAAAAAATTGTATCAGAGGATCTGCGGTATAAAGCACGATCATCGCAAGTACTGCTCCGCCGGCAATATCTATCACATAATGATAGCGAAGATACACCGTAGAAAAAATAAGTCCGCTCCCGAGAACAAAGATTAGCCAACGAGCTCGAACACGGAAACGAAAAGCGAGGATCATTGATAGTATTGTAAGTTCAGTATGCCCACTGGGGAAAACATCTCGAGTGACTGTCCGTGCGGCTTCGACGCTGGTCATGGTGTTGGTGATGTTTTCGCCGGTATTTATAATCCATCTGATCGCATCGGTGAGCAACAAACCCGGCAACTCTTGGTCGTAATGTAAGAATTCGTGAAGGGTAAATCTCGGTCCAATGCCAGGCATAATCAGATAGACCAGATAGGACGCCAACAACCCATAGAGCATAATGAACCTCAGATACTCAAGGTGTTGTGCCGAGTGATCGCCCGGGAGATGCTTTTGGCGGCGCACAAATAACTCAGCCGTAATAATCACCGGCAAGAAATAATAGGAAAAATAGCAGATTTGCAAAAACTCGATCAAGATCGGCATCACCGGTATGTGATGATAGAGCCAGATAGTGGGGTCGAAACCGAATATCGAACGATCAACCAAAATAAGAACAGCGTCATAGTCATGCCCATGTATTGGGAATGACAGCTTTTCAACTGTTTTGAAAATGATAATAATTAATATCAGCAAATAGAACGTATGCAGAATATGCACCCATTTTTGTTTACTATATGCTGCCACCCAATTGACAATCATGATCGTTGCTGTTGCGATACCAAAACGACTAAGGATAGAAGCGACATCTACACTCGCACTATAAATAAGCGTTATAATACCAAGCACCAAAAAGAAGGCAAGACTCACAAATTCTACCGGAGTAAATTCGGCGATTATTCTGCGGATAAGAGAATTCTTCTGTAATAATTTATTGTACACGATACAAAAATACGATTAGCTTTGAGTGACTCCATAGAGCAGCCCATAAAGTTCGAGAAAATCTGCGACGCTGAGCTCTTCGGCACGCTTGGTTAAAAAACTTGTAATTGTAGGCTCCACTTCAGCAAATTGTATGTCTTGAAGCTGCTTCAAGTTGTTTCTGATCATCTTACGTCGCATTGCGAAAAGTGTTCTCACTAATGTCGAGAATCTTTTTTCGTCGAAATTTGGTGGTGGCTGTGCGCCGCTGCGGTGGAAATAATTATTCTCGAAGTCCAAACGAACTACTGCCGATTCGACTCTCGGTGGCGGACGAAATGCTGTGGCTTTGACTTTAAAGAGCATTTCAACATTCGCAAAACACTGTGATATTACCGACGGAATACCGTATGCCTTTGTGCGAGGGTTACCGGCAAGACGCTCGGCAACCTCCAGTTGAACAAGCAATGTAGCCGAACGAATAGATGCACGTTCGTCGAGCAGCTTAAAGATGATTGGGCTGGTAATGTAGTACGGAATATTCCCGACAATGGTCAATTTTTCGTGACCTTCGAGAAAGGTGTTCAGCACGACCGACATAAAATCTTGATGGACTACTTCGAGTCGCGGATCGGGCAGATCAGTGTTCAAGACTTCGATGGCTCGGTCGTCAAGTTCAAAAGCAATAAGCTTCGAAAGCCTTTGTTTTAGGAGTCTGCGAGTGAGATTGCCCGTTCCGGGTCCGATCTCGATGACGACTTCATTTTCGGGAATTCGGGCAGCTTCGGCGATGTCGCGAAGTGTCTTTTCGTCGTGAAGGAAATGCTGTCCGAGTGATTTTTTTGCCTGAAGATGCGCCATCTCATTAAAAATTATACTGCTACCAAACAAGAATACCGTATCTTTGTGCGAGGTATTTATGAAAT
>JANYDV010000253.1 GCA_025363505.1 Bacteroidota bacterium | reverse complement strand
GTCTCGATAGCGGTGAACATTGGTCTGCAATGAATGATGGAATACCGGAGCCGCGATATTGCGCCCGGTTATTTTACTATAAAAAACAACAGACACTGCTTGCCGCATCATCACATGGGTTGTATGTGTACAACGAAAAAGAAAAAAATTGGAGGTATGACAAACGATTTTCTCAGAGTATTAAAGATATTGATACACTTACCGATGGGAGTTTGTTGGTGCTGACAGAAAATGGAGCGCTATATCGTGATGGTAAAATAATTGTCCGACCATTTGCTAAACGCGGACAACTCTGGTGTCTTGCTCATTCCGATACCACAATTTTTATCGGGGGTGAGCGTGGTGTGTTTCGTTACGGGGGAAATTTAGTCTTGACATTACAATCACAATCCCCAAAAAATGTTCGATCAATGCTGTGCACTGAAGCAAAACTGTTTGTTGCCTCACTTTCAGGCGGAGTCTATTCGGGCAGTATTGATGATGAAGAGGTAGAATTCACTCTCTTGGGTTTAGAAAAATTGCAAGTGTGGTCACTCCGATCCTCGGTTATCGACTAATGCGCTTCTATAGATATATAATTGTATTGATGTCGCTCATTTGTGCACAACATTCGTTTTACGCCCAATCGCAAGCACTGAAGCAGAGCACTCTTGCAGTGATTGCGCACAAAGAATACAAACCAACGTTCTCTGCTATTGCCGCACAACTGAGAGTCGGAATTAATGAAGCGCAAGCTTATCACCAACTTGATGAGATACTCGCGCGGGAGTATGGCGATATGTTTTGGATGTACGGATGTGCAGGGTTGTATTATTCGTGCAAAGACATTTTGCCTGATTCGTACAAAGAAAAAATTCGTGAATGTTGGAAAAAATTTACACCCTATCGTGGTGATACCGAAAATCACTTTTTGATGTATTACGGATCGCTCTTCTTGATGAGCCAGGAGTGGGATACGCTCAGTGCGAGTGAGTGGTTTATGGGGCGGAGTTCGGAAGAGATTCGCACCGAGTCGAAAGAATGGCTTGAGCATTGGATTGATGAAACAGTAAAGCAGGGACAAACGGAATTCGATTCGCCGCGCTATCTTTATTATTATATCACCCCTCTTGTTTTGCTGGCGGAGTATAGCCGAGATACCATCATCAAAAAGAAAACCACTATGATGCTTGAATGGATATTAGCGAGCTACGCATCGAAATATCTTGGAGGCAGTTATGTGGGGGCACATTCACGCGAGTCGAATGAATCGGCTTTGTCGCCGATACTGGGTGAAGTTACATCCTATGGTGAATATTTTTTTGAAGACTCGGTTCGGCATATCTTACCCGATGTTGCATTCGCTGCGATGTCTTCATTTGAAATTCCGGAGATCATTCGTGAGATAGCCAAAACAAAAAACGTACCAATCGAATGTAGTGAAGTTGTCCGTTCACGCAGGCGAATTCGATTTGAAAGACCTTCGATAAAAAAAATAAAAAAATATACGTATCTCACCAAAGCGTATGCACTCGGGTCTGTCGAAGGGGGAATTGTTCAACCTCTGCAGCAGCGAACGTGGTCTTTGGTGCTCAATTCTCGCAAAAAGAATAATGTAATAATCGGACTTCACCCATATTTCTCGGCGCAAGAACTCGGAATGTTCTTTCCGGAGGAGCCGGCATTTATGCTGGAGAAGATCGAGGGTGTGAAGCAAGGTTACACCAGCGAAGACAAATGGGTCGGTGCCTCGCCATACGAAACGATCTGGCAACGGCGGAATGAATTGCGATGCTCGTATACTATTCCAGAGAATGAGCCGCATCGGCATGTTGATCTCTTCTTTCCCGATTGGGGAAATATTGTCGATTGTGATTCTACGATATGGCGGCAGTTGTCGATCAATTACGATAGTGTTCATATTACACTCCATAGCGCAACTGATTTTTCGGTTACTCGCGCTCCAGGGGGCTATAGAGTGCGACTACAAATACATCACAATACCACAAGTTATTGGCTTTCGGTTAATAATATAAATGATGCGCGAATTATTAATTCTGATGCGCAGATGTTCTCAGGCAAGGATGTGTATCAAACAAAAGATTTTGATGGCTGGCTTATTCATTCCCCATTTGTCGAATCAAAGTATGGCAGTGGGATATTAAAAATACATTGCGGAGCGTATGAACGTATCTTAAATGTCGTCAAAGCTACTACCGAAGAGCGTTTGATCGAGATCGGTCACTGATCCACGAATTTACTTTCTCAATCATCGGTATTGACATCTTATGTCTGCCGTTGTACTCATAATACTCAGAGTTGCATCCTGAGCGTAAATAAAAATCATTTGCGAAGATAGACTCTGATGTTGGCAGAATACTATCACGAGTGCCGTGTGTGATAAGATATTCACTTCGATGCATGGGGATATGCCATTGTAAAATCGGTCTCGGAAAAAATCCGCTCATCGCGATTACTCCTGATGGCTTCAGCACACCACGCATCGAAAGGATATGGCACATTGCTGCGCCTTGGCTGAAACCGCCGAGAAAAAGATTGTCCTGCGAAATATTTCGCTCATTTAATAATTGTACTATTTCATTCGTCAAAATATGTTCGGACTCTGCAAAATGCTCTTCGGAAAATGATTCGAGTGGATGATCATAGTCATAGGGCGCGAACCACTCAAACTCGCCTCTGGGGCTGTCGTAAGTTGCTCTAATCGAGAGGATATGCAACGCCGGAGAGAGTAATCCTTCAATCGAAAATATTGTCTCGGCTTTGGCGGCTCGACCGTGCAATAGCACCAGCACTGGCGGAGCTGATTCGGTCTCTATTTGGGGCTTTCGCTCCAGATAGGGCAATATGGGGCTGGTCTTCGGCATAATAGCGGAACCTGAACGAAGTCTAAACTCGTTAGGAGCGCTCTCAACAATATGCGAACCATATTTGTTAAGAAAAACGGTTGGCGGGGTAGCTCAGTCGGTTAGAGCGTCGGAATCATAATCCGTAGGTCGTGGGTTCAAATCCCTCCCCCGCTACTTTATGCTCAGTATGATATATATTGAGCATTTTTTTTGTATCAGAGTCCTCGAAAAAGGTTAGTTTATTATCCTTGGTTTTTGCGCTAAATATTTTGTCACAATTACTTCTGTTGGAACGTCTGACTCTTTAGGGGATACTTCGCCTTGTAAGCAGGCTTAGCTGAAGATCACATTAAGTTACTGTGAAATCATCATTTAAAGTGACTGCTGTCTGAAACAAAAGTACCTCTTGAGAGTTATTAGTGCAGAGAGATGATACAACGACTACTCATAGGAATTGTTTTACTTAGTGCGGCTTCGGTTTCGGCGCAAACGATTGCAAAGAATGAAGTTGGCGCTCATGAAGCACGTACTAACGTGCCGGTTTCTGTGGTTTCGGGGGCGCTGACCACTCCTGGTTATAGCGTTGTTTGCCTGCAAAATAACAATAGATTCTCGTTTGAAATAACTTCGTCAAAATCGGACAACGGTGAAGTGAAATTGCAAAATATGAATGGAGATGATATTTGCCTTATTCATAAAGGCTCCATTAAAGCAGGCAAAAATATTTTTTCGCTTGGTCAGCGTAAAATCGCTCGTGGTATCTATTATGTCGTTTCTAAATTCTCCGGCGGCGAGCAATTTGCTGATAGGGTAGTCGTTAATAAATAAGTTCAAGTATTGCGCTTCGATTGTAGTCGAAGTTTTTATTTATAGCGAATATATTAGATTCATCTTAAAGTAGTCTATAGAAGCCTTTTGAAGTGTCTTCAACGCTCCACCTCTTCCTCTGTGTCTCGGCAACCATATTTCACTTGTACTGTTATACTGTATCATCTCTTTAGAATCTATGAAATATTTTGCCGGTGTTTTAATTTCGTTCTACGCGTTGTTTTTTTGCCACGAGACGCTTCATGCTCAGGTTTGTTCTGATGCTGTGGTAATGGTACAAGCTACCGTGACCCCAGCTCCGCCTCGAATAACTCTTCGATGGCAGACTGATACTTCAGCGACCTCGTTGGTCATAGTCCGTCGCCTTGTCGGTGCGACAAGTTGGGGTGCGAACAAGACACTCCCGAAGAGAGATACTGTCTATGTTGATACAACTGTTGTCCTTGGTACAGAGTACGAGTATCGAATTACCCGAGCTGTTAAACACCCGAATGCGATCAATGCGATCGGCTATATCCGTTCCGGTATTAGTGTGACCGTCGGTGATAATGCGGGTGGATGTATTTTGCTCGTTGATACTACTTATGCTGCTTTTTTTAAGAACGAGTTAGTCCGTCTCGAACAAGACCTTCTTGCTGAAGGTAATATCGTGATTCGAGTCAATGTCGGTGCGAGCGATAGTATACCACTCATTAAAACTCGCCTTGCGAATATATATAACGCTGATCCTGAACATATCAAAACGTTATTTGTCTTTGGTCATGTCCCTATTCCTTATTCCGGGTTTATTAATCCCGACGGGCATCCTGATCACCTGGGTGGGTGGCCGACTGACAATTATTATGGTGAGTTTGATGGCGATTGGACAGACGACTATGTTGATACTTCGAAATCGCGGAGACCGGCAAATCATAATGTCGCCGGTGATGGTAAATTCGATCAGTCACAATTACCCGATGATGTAAATCTGCAGATCGGACGCGTTGATCTGAGCAATATGCCAAACTTCACCTTAACCGAAAAAGAATTACTGAAGCAGTATCTTGATAAAGATCATGCTTATCGTATTGGCACTCTCGTAGCACCGGAGCGGGCATTGATTGATGACAATTTCGGATATTTCGGAGGCGAAGCCTTTGCATCGAGTGGTTGGAGAAATTTTGCCCCGTTAGTCGGCACTGATAGTATCCATGAACTTGATTGGTTTACGACACTCCCGACAACACCCTATCTTTGGGCATACGGTTGCGGCGGCGGGTATGATAATAGCTGTGGCGGTGTCGGGACAACAAATGATTTTGCGGTAAACAATTCTCGTGCTATCTTTACGTTGCTCTTCGGTAGTTATTTCGGCGATTGGAATTTACAGAATAATTTTCTTCGCGCTCCGCTTTGTACATCATATGGTTTGACTTGTGCCTGGAGCGGACGACCTTACTGGGATGTCTTCCCGATGGGGATGGGGCACTCAACAGGAGAAGTCGCGATGTTGACCACTAATAATTCCGGAACATACGTTGCCAACTACGCAAACTATTGGGTGCACGTTGAGTTAATGGGCGATCCGACGCTTCGTTTGCGTCCGTTCGTTGCTCCGAACTCGGTATCAGTGGCAATTCCTGAAGAAAAAAATAATGTCACCATTAATTGGCAGAATACTGAGGGAGTTGATAGCTATAATGTGTATCGAGCATCGGTCAATGACCATTACTTTGTGTTACTAAACTTAGCACCGATTGTTGGAAGTTCGTATGTGGATTGGCATCCGATCACCGACTCAGCAATTTATCTTGTGCGCGGAGTGCGGAGTGAAACCACAAAGTCCGGAAATTATCTCAATCTTGCACACGGTAAATTTGTGACAGTCGTAAATGGTTTGAAAGATGCTGTAGGTCAAAGCGGAGTTGCCACTTCAAACAGCCTGTCGGTGATCTATCCACTCACAGGGAATATTGCCACTGTGATGCTCGGCTTAAACGATGCCGGACACATCAAACTTGAAATCATTGATCTGCAAGGTCGCGTAGTTGAAGTCTTGGCAAACGGCCAGTATGGAGAGGGAACACATCAACTCGATTGGAATTTTGCGCCTTATGCGAATGGATTGTATTTTGTTCGGCTCAGTGGCAAGGCAGAACCGCGCACAGCAACGATACTGGTTCGAAAGTTTTAAAAAATATTTGACTAGAATCAATGCCTCGATACACGTTTGTATCGAGGCATTTTTTGAATATATTATTGAGAATGCTTGTTGATTTATCTTCTATGAATATATTTTTTATTGGTATCTGCGGTACGGCGATGGGTAATGGGGCATTGTTATTGCGCGAGCTGGGATATGAAGTCGCAGGCTCGGATGAAAG
>JANYDV010000197.1 GCA_025363505.1 Bacteroidota bacterium | reverse complement strand
CCTGTAAAGACAACAACTGCCCCATCAACAGCAGTCGCAAGCACTTCCAAAAAAGTATATCATCGTGTACGTCGCAGCGAGACAATCACTTCCATTGCTTCACACTATGGGGTTCGTGCTTCTGATATTCGCAATTGGAATAATATCAGTTTCCATCATGGCGTCAAGAAAGGTCAACGCCTTGCGATCATGATTGAGCACTCGGATGCACCCGCCCCGAAACAACATCTTGCGGCAAAACCTGATACATCAAAAAAACATTGGGTCAGCTACAAAGTACGTCGTGGTGATACGATGGCAAAGATTGCCGACGACTTTGGCGTCAGTCTTGCGCAGATCAAGAAATGGAACGGACGCTCGGTTCGTCATGGCGTAAAGTCCGGGCAGAGTTTGAAGCTTTATAGCGATCAACAAAATGTGGCTGTTGCCGATGAAGAGCCTGTTGCATCAAAATCTCGTCTCCATACTGTTCGTGCCGGCGAGACAATGACGAGCATCGCAAAACAATACGGCACCACTGCAAAAAAACTTAGTGAATGGAATGACGGCAAAGACGGTGCATCACTTCAAGCCGGTGAAAAGATTAATGTCTATGCCACCAACAAAACTGCTTCGCAAGGTGACTCTGACCACCAAGCACACAGCACAAAACGTGTTACTTACCGTGTTCGACGCGGCGATACATTGTTCTCGATCTCCGAGAAATACGGAGTTACTGTAAGCGATCTTAAATCAGCAAATAACCTGCACAAAAGCACAATCCCCGCAGGCAAATGGTTGATCATACCGACAAACTAAATCTATTATTAGATAATTAAAGAAGGCGACTCGATAGTCGCCTTTTTTTTATTTTAAATGTGAGTTAATGCTGTACGATAAACGGCAACGTAAAGTCGCCGGTGTAATCTTTATACAGGAAAGTAACTCTCGTGATGTAAGTACCAATTGGAAGATTGCTGACATCGACATTCGCTAGATTTCCCTCTAAATGGTAGGGTGGATAAACCTGTGTTCCTAATAAACTGAAAAATGTTACTTTTTGGATTGGTTTATTGGCAGGTAATAAAAAATGTACATTAGACAATGCTGGATTCGGATATATTTTTAGATATAATTGATTCGTTTCGGTTAAGTAATCTTCTACAGCTCTATTACCTTGCTCACTTGCATCATATCGAAATATATAAGTATGATTACCTAATTGCCCTTGTGCATCAGTCGCCGCAATCCATCCATGATTTGGATCACTAAATGTGATAATACGGCCGTCCCATAATCCATCATTCCTTAGCGTCCGAATATCTTCTTCCCATGTAAATCCATTATCGGTGGTGCGTGCAATCACCGAAGCGGCATCATAAGTATGTGCCGAATTTTGAGGACGAGTTGTAATCCATACTTCATTCTGTTTCACAGCTTCAAAAGCGCGACGTGTATCACCGTATTGCCGATAAAACTCCCAACTTTTGCCGTAGTCGGTTGAGTACATCCAATTAATTCCAAGCATAGCGTCACCACCATCTACAATTGAATTATTTGAACCATATCCTCTATCACCTTCTGAATAAGAACCGGTAAAATAATATAAATTAGGAGTATCTTTAATATATTGCAACGTCCCGCCGACACGGCTAAGCGTGTCTTCGCCTGGTATAATAGTAAGATAGGGTTTCCAAGTACGTCCAAAATTGTCAGTCACTAATGTCTCTAAACCCATTGGATGTAAAAGAGGGTGTAAAACTCTAGCATAAAATCCTCTATGTATTGTAACCGTCCAATGAAACCGATCACTATTATCAAAATCAAGGCTTGTTCCCCAATAAGAATCTAATTCATTATACCCACCATAATTTGGATCAAGCTGCTTATGATATAATGTATTCATATATGAAGTATCAGTCAATCGACTATAAGTATTACCTGCATTAGTGGTTTGTCTAATAATGCCGGAGTCGCTATCATATACCACAAGATTATAAGGATCAAATGCCTCAAGTGGATAATAGTGTGCTGTTGCATTTTCTGCTTTGCCTTGCCAAGTCTTACCATAGTCGGATGAGTGGACAGGTTTACTATAAATCTTTGGGTATTGTCTTGGCCACTGTGAGCTTACATATCTGCTTTTTAAATCTGCGTAAACTATTGGAGAGTTGTGATTGGCACCAACTCCTGAAGTTCCTAGATAGAGGACACTATCTTTGACATAAGTATTACTCAACAAAGTGTCGGTAATTTTCACCCAGCTTTTGCCTCCATCAGTTGTCTCAAAATAGAAAAATTGATAGGTAGCATCATAGGTGGTTTTACCTGCCCCTAAATATCCATGAAGACTATCATAGAAGGTCAAGTAATACGGCTGCAAAGAATCATCGGGAATTTGTACATACGTCCAGTGGAGTTTTGATAATGTTTGCGCCGAGGTTACTTGGTTTAAGCAAAGCAACGTGAGGATGGTGACTATAAAAGTACGCATAAATAGGTTTCTTTCTATTGAGAGGTTAAATTGTTTCCACCGAAATAAAGTTCTTCTACGTCTACGCAACTAACTTTTGTAAATACACAACAAGAATTTGAATTTATTCAAAAAGCAACGTTTGTCTTTTTTTGAAATTCTCACAACTTGACACGAGCGAAAAGAAATCTCAAATAAAAATCCATAGGCACCTTGACAAAGCCTATTTTATTTCGTATATTGTAGGTGGTGATTTAGGCACCTATAGTAGATGCCATTCCGAGGAGCGGCTTCAGCCCGACGAGGAATCCTCAGAAGTGAAAATTACTCTTTACCTCAGAGGATTCCTCACCTTCACTACGCTATGGTTCGGAATGTTAGATAGGGTTAGGTTTTCATTGTCTCTAACTTTATTAAAATAGTAAGATATGGCTTCGTGTGTAAATAATGTAATAGCATTTCCCCCTCCACCTAACCATTACGTCCGAAGACTGAAGGCATCTTAGCCCCGATTTCAATCGTGGGCGGTGGCTTGTCTGAACCATGATTTCTGGGATTTTGGGATGAATCAGTAGCCCCGACTTCAGTCGGAGCAATTGTAGTCCAGACCTCCGGTTTGGTGCGAGAGCCAAC
>JANYDV010000181.1 GCA_025363505.1 Bacteroidota bacterium | reverse complement strand
CAATTCTATCATTCCATCGCCGCTCTCTCGTGGGGGTATGGCGGCATTATATGTACTTATATAACGATAGTGCTCGGAATGTCGTTTCGTTGGGCTCTTGCCTAAGTAGTGTTGATACACTAAGCCAATATTGTGGGAATTAGGCTTTCTAATAGCGTAAGCCTGGATTCAAGCCTTCGCGGGAATGACAGGTGGCAAATTTTCCTTGTCATTCCCGCGAAGGCGGGAATCCATTTTAACAATTGAGTTGAGGATGGATGATAGGCTCCGCAGAAATGAAATCTGCGTTCAATGACATCGTCATGCAGAGTCAACTTGTTGTTCTGCAATCAATTATGATTGCATTTTAAGCGGCTTGCTTTTCATCAATATGAAAAAGAATCGGCTGAGCCAACCCTTCGACCGAATCTCGGGTAATAACGCATTTTTCGAGTTTAGAATCGTCGGGTAACGCGAACATCAGATCGGTCAGGACTTTCTCCATAATCGAGCGAAGTGCTCTTGCCCCGGTCCCGCGACGAATCGCTTCTTCAATAATGGCATCAAGGGCATCTTTACTAAATTCAAGATCGACACCTTCCATTGCAAACAGTTTGCGATATTGTTTAATAAGAGCATTTTTCGGCTCGGTCAATATCTGCAGAAGCATTTCTTTTGATAGTCCGTCAAGCGTAGCAAAAACAGGCAGGCGCCCGATAAGCTCAGGGATAAAACCAAACTTTAACAGATCTTCTTGTTGAACATATCGATAGGGATTCAAAAGTTGCTCGTCATTTTTTTCGGGGAAGAGCGCACCAAACCCGATTGGACTTTGGTGAATTCGTTTAAGGATAATCTTTTCAAGACCATCAAATGCACCGCCGGCGATAAAAAGAATATGTTTAGTATTTACATAGACCAATGGTTGCTCAGGATGTTTTCTGCCGCCCTTCGGTGGGACACCGGCTACAGTACCTTCGAGTAATTTTAAGAGACCCTGCTGCACCCCTTCACCCGAGACATCTCGTGTGATTGAAGCACTATCACTTTTACGAGAAATTTTATCGACTTCATCGAGATAGACAATTCCGCGCTCGGCACGAGCCACATCATAGTCGGCGGCTTGAAGCAAGGCGGACATGATCGACTCGACATCATCGCCAACATATCCGGCTTCGGTGAGTGTTGTTGCATCAGCAACGGCAAACGGAACATCTAAGATTCGGGCAAGTGTACGAGCCAGTAGTGTCTTTCCGGTGCCTGTTGGTCCCAGCAGCAAAATATTTGCTTTCTCGATTTCGGTATCTTCAAAACCTTCTACACCGACAATAGTCTCGGACTCAATCCGTTTAAAATGATTATAGACAGCAACTGAAAGAATTTTCTTTGCGTCATCTTGACCGATCACATACTCATCGAGAGCTTTTTTTATTGATCGCGGCGTAAAACTCGAAGCCCCGGCTTTACGCACATTCGAGTGTGTCGCATACTGCGGTAAGTGTGCACGAAGGAGATCAATATTACCGGCAGAACAAATGTCGCAGATATAAGCATCACCATAGGGTGCGCTAATGAGTGTCGTAACTTCATCGGCTAAACGATAACAAAACGAACACCGCGGCATTGGCGGCTCGGATGTGCCGCTTCCCTGGTCTGTCAGATTCTTCGCTTTGCGGGTGCGTGGTTTTTTATCGTCCATAATATCTTAATTCAGTGATTATTTCTGCTCACTCTACAACAGAACGGCGTTCCAAATGGGTCACGGCGAAGAAGAAGTTGCCGCAGCAACTACATACTTATTCAAGAGCTTGATATTGCTTCTTAAATCTTCCTAATGGTGCGACGACGGTTTTGTGTCCCAGAAGATCATAGAATAATACCAGCACATAATCGTAGTTCATAAAGTACCGAAAGAGATCACTCGTTTTTTTCGTTTCTTTATTAAAGCTATAGCCACCGACAATACGGACTGTGCAAAACTCTGAATTGATGTTCTCAAACTTGAGATGCACCCGTTGGTCTTTTGCGATTGCGAGATCACGCTTCCCATTTTTTATGGTATCATTTGCAAATGCGATATACACACCTTGATTGGTGTCTATGCCGCCCGGAACAATGACCGAGATAAAATCCGGGCGCTCCATTTTTGTCTTTTTGGAGACGGTAAGGGTCACATAACTGGTCTTGTCAATATTTTTATATGGCATATCAAGGAACATCAGCTGTCCGTCGGGCTGCTGTTGTATTTCCCAAGTAGAAAGTTTGATTGCTGAATCAGCAAGTGCTTTTGCGGAAGGTGCTGAAGATTTTTGGGCAACAGCCGGAACAACACTCACTACCAACGTAAACAGTAACACCAGAATAATTTGCATTTTTTGATGTACCAATTTATCACTGATGACACCAACAAATATTCGGCTTTAATAAATCGTAAGAATGTGCCGGGATTAGGTGTTGGGTTTTACGTGTTTATCACTTTCAAGGATTATTATTTTACGAATGCATCACATACCATTTACTTTATATTCGGGGGCAGGCAATGAATTTGTCGTCATTGATGCGTTTCATCAGCCGACGATCTTTGGCACGGTAAAACTGCGGGCTCTCGCCCAAACGGTCTGCGACCGCAACGGCATTATTGGCTCCGACGGAATGGTTGTGCTTGCACGAAGTAACAAAGCTTCGTTCTTGATGAATTTTTACAATCCCGACGGAAGTTTTGGTGCACTCTGTGGCAATGGAGCCAGGTGTGCTGTTCAAGCCGCCGAAGATTTCGAGATCGTCAAGACAGCCACAACATCATTTGAAGTGCTTGAGCAGATCGTGCGTGCCGAGCGACCCACTCCCGAAACATTACGTGTCTATTACAGCGACCCCAAAAAGATCAAGCTCAAGTTTAAACTTGCTGTCAAAGGGGAATTAGTAACGGCGAGTTATATTGATCTTGGTTC
>JANYDV010000142.1 GCA_025363505.1 Bacteroidota bacterium | reverse complement strand
CAATTGAAATCGCTAATGGTATTATTACTTTGTGGCGTATTTATTTTTTTGTACTATACATTTTTCTTCGCGGCGCCGCATTTTATGGGACGATATTTTCATCCGATTCGTATCGTAGCACTCATCACAACGGCATTAGTCTTTCCTGAAGTATTACGTCGATGGAAAAATTGGGGTTGGGAAAACCCATTAAAACTCATCGTTGTACTATTTGTGACTGCTGGAATTGTTTTTAATCTTTCACATTATATTTACAACTTTACAAGGACAAAAACAAGCCTCCTCTATTGGGATGGAGTGTGGGCTTCGAGGCACCCACAATATAAAATTGGACTGACTTCGTCGGGCACAGCAGGATTTATGTCTGACAACATTGTTAATCTTGATGGCAAAGTAAATGTTGATGCACTTAGAGCACGGAAAGATCATCGAATCGGCAAGTATGTAATTGAGTCGGGTATCAATGTTCTTACGGGGCTTGACCAATTTATTATTGATGAAGTCAAGCAGCAGGGGATAGTGGTAACACCGATTGATAGTTTTAAGGGTGAAGGTTTTTTCTTGCTGAAGCGCTAACCTGTTGTTGGAACTAATACCGAAAATATTTGATTAATAGTGCTTCGATTTGAAAATTGTACTTCACTCGCCACAACGTGGGTGAAAAAAGAACGTTTTTTTTTTGTATCTACTCAAATGATACATTAAAAGAACGTTTTTTTTTTGCACTACAGAATTTATGGCACACTCTGGTGATTCCGTTCTCATCCTTGATTTTGGCTCACAATATACCCAACTCATCGCTCGCCGTGTCCGCGAACAGGGGGTCTATGCCGAGATTTATCCTTGTACTGCATCAATCGAAGAAATAAGAAATTTTTCTGCTTCCGCATTTATTCTTTCAGGTGGTCCGGCAAGTATTTATGCTGAAGGCTCACCCAAATGTTCTTCAGAAATTTTTACAATGGGGAAGCCGATACTCGGGATATGTTACGGTCTTCAAATGATTGCTTACGAATTTGGTGGTGAATTTGACAAAAGTGCAAAACGTGAATTTGGCAGAGCAGAATTAATCGTCGAAGATAAGACCTGTAAGCTCTTTGCTGATTTTCCTGAACGTGCAAATGTGTGGATGTCGCATGGTGATAAGATGACTAAAATGCCTGATGGTTTTAAGGCAGTTGCAAGAAGCGTTAATTCCCCGCTGTGTGCTATCGCCAATGAAGAAAAGAACATTTATGGGGTGCAGTTTCACCCCGAGGTTGTCCATACCACAGGCGGAGCGCAAATACTCGCTAATTTTCTTTTTGATGTTGCAGGTTTGAAAAGTGGATGGAATTCAGCCAATTATATAGAGGAGACGATTCAAGCGATCAAAAAAGCGGTCGGGGATCAGACCGTTATCTGTGCTCTTTCGGGTGGTGTAGATTCGGCGGTTGCCGCAACTCTTGTACATAAAGCCATCGGCAAACAACTAAAATGTATTCATGTTGACAACGGCTTAATGCGTCGAGGTGAAAGTTTAGAAGTAGTACATACCTTCCGTGATCATTTTGGTATAGACCTTGATTTTGTTGACGCAAGTGATTTGTTCCTTGAGCGACTTGCAGGGGTTAGTGATCCAGAACAAAAAAGAAAGATCATCGGCAAAGCATTCATTGACGTCCTTGCCGAAGAAGCAAAAAAGTTTGAAGGAGCAAAGTTTTTAGTGCAGGGGACGATCTATCCTGATGTCATCGAGTCACTTTCTTTCAAAGGTCCTTCGGCGACTATCAAATCGCATCATAATGTTGGCGGACTACCGGAGTTGATGGATCTTGATTTGATCGAACCATTACGTGAGTTATTCAAAGACGAAGTCCGTAATGTTGGGCGTGCACTTGGCATACCGGAGCAATTTATTGAACGTCATCCTTTTCCGGGTCCCGGACTTGCCATTCGTGTGATCGGAGATATTACAAAAGATAAATTAGATTTGCTTCGTGCCGCTGATGCCATTTTCCTTGAAGAGTTACATTCAAACAATGTTTATCATTCTGCTTGGCAGGCATTTGCAGTATTACTCCCAATTCGAACTGTCGGTGTGATGGGTGATGAGCGTACCTATGATTCAGTCTGTGCCATTCGTGCTGTAACGAGCATTGACGGAATGACAGCCGATTGGGCGCGTTTGCCCTACGAGGTTTTAGCTGTCATCTCAAACAGAATTTCAAACGAAGTAAAAGGAATAAGCCGAGTGGTCTATGATATTAGCTCAAAACCTCCAGCCACGATCGAGTGGGAATAATAATTAGTAACTGGTTGAATTATAAGTGAATATAGGGAAATCTGAACCTAATTGGTTCTTGGTTTGGATTTTTAGTAAGGTTAGTAAATCATTGTTTTTTTAGAAAATGTTGTAAAACTGCTGAAAATTGCTTATATTTACATCTAAGAATTGCCCCCAGGCAAAGTTTCGCTTTTTTTTCTCATTGGTGGTGAGTTTGCCCCAATGTATATTGGCTGTATCACCTTGGTAAGGTGAACAGTGTTCTGTGAGCACGTTTTGACTTATTTTAGAAATAAGTAGGTACAACTATGAAAAAGGTTATGAAGCGCTATGGCGTTTATGCGGCTGCATTATTTTACAGCTTGTGTATTTTTGCGAGTGTCCAAAATGCCTATGGACAAGTTCCAAGACAGTTCAATTATCAAGGTCTGATACAGACCCCGAATGGACAACCACTCCCGGACGGAGACCATAATGTCACGGTATCGTTGTATTCAAGCGACATTGGTGGTGTGGCACTTTATAGTGAGACTCAAGTTGTAAAATTACAACACGGTATTTTTTCTGTTCAAGTTGGATCCAAATCACCTATACCATTTGCTTTTAAATTTGATGGACCACTCTTCTTAGCTGTGAGTGTGGACGGAAGTTCGGAGCTTTCTCCTCGAACACCGATTGTTGCTGTGCCCTATTCGTTGCATTCTGAAGTTGCTGAGTTTGCAAAAGGCTTAGCTTCGGATGCACGGGGAGTGGTAACGAGCATTAATGAAATTGATGGATCTCTGAATATCGTTGGTGACAGTACCATATTGGTTAAGCAGACCGGAAAAGTTATTTCACTTCATGCATATCCAAAGGTCGTTAGTCAAGGTCTTGCAGGCGTACAGGCGATTGATAAGTCTATAACTATTCAGAACGGTAGTGGTCCTTTTGCTGGGGTCGGTGTAGCCGATAGTGGTATTACTACTTCAAAGTTGGCTGATGGCGCTGTCACTCCTTCAAAGATTAATCAAGCAGGGGCAACACTCGGACAAATATTAAAGTGGAATGGTGTGAAATGGATTCCTGCTAATGACAGCGGAATAACATATACTGCGGGTAATGGCATATCCATTGCAAGCAACACAATTTCCATCATACGTCCATTACCGGTTGGAAGCATTACTAATTCTACTCTTCGTTGGGACGGTGTGAATTGGGTAGAGAATCAAAACTTTACGAGCGCGCAAAGTGGGCAGACATTCATCAATAATGATCTTACATTAACAAATAATGGAAGTGCGAGCTCACTACGATTATCTGAGCCTTCGGCATCAGGAAATAATGTTACAGCATTCAAAGCCACTTCACAATCTGCAGACATCACTTATACACTTCCTGCCTCGCTCCCGGCAACAACAGGATTTCTCTCGGTTGATAATACCGGAGCGTTGACATGGTCCGGCGCTGTAGGTCTGGTCTCGTTTGATCAAATTACTGCGGGTGTAAATTTAGGTCAATCACTCACCGTAGGTGGTGGTTCGAACTTATCACCAATTGGCAGTGGAATAATTACTGCAAATCGTTTTGTCTCTGTCGGTTCAACTTCAAATGCAGTTGATCTTGCTACAGCTGAAGTCGGAGGAATTTTACCGATTACAAACGGCGGTACAAACTCCGGCACAGGACTCAATAACAATCATCTGATGTATTCTAATGGCGGAGCTATCGTAGAATTTGCATCCGGAAATAACGGACAAGTACTGATGAGTAACGGTTCTAGTACCCCTCCGTCCTGGGCGAGCGCAAGTATTATACCGAACGGAACCGTAAACAACTCGACTCTTCGTTGGAATTTTGCAACCTCACAATGGCAGGAAAATATAAATATATTATCTTCTGCTGCTGGACAATTAACTGTTTCAAATGGCATTGATCTTAATGGAGCAGCCAATCCGATTCTTGCAAATGGTGTCGCAGGTACGGTCGGACAAGCACTCTTAAGTAATGGTCCGGGGAATACTCCGTCGTGGACATCGATCAATACGCTTCCAACAGGAACGGTAACAAGCAGTACGCTTCGTTGGAATGGAACGGCTTGGGTGGAGACCACAAACATTTTAAGTAGTGCCGCAGGACTACTAACTGTAAATGCAGGAGTGAATTTGAATGGGACAGGGAGCCCAATGCAACTCAATGGACTTACCGGAACAACAGGTCAAGTTCTTACCAGTGCAGGTGCGGGTGTAACCCCGACTTGGACAACGATAAATACATTACCAACAGGAACAGCAACAGACAATACGCTCCGTTGGAATGGTAGTTCATGGATCGAAACAGCTTTAGTAAAATCTAGTGCGACAGGTTTAGTAACTGTAAATGGCGGAGTGAATTTGAACACGACTTCTTCACCAATGCAATTGAATGGATCTGTTGGTACGACCGGTCAAGTCTTGACCAGTGCAGGAGCGGGAGCAACACCGACATGGACGACGATCAATACCTTACCCACCGGAACTGGGACTGATAACACCCTTCGTTGGAATGGGACATCATGGGTTGAGAGTGCCGTAGTAAAATCGAGCGC
>JANYDV010000136.1 GCA_025363505.1 Bacteroidota bacterium | reverse complement strand
ATCTTAACGGAAATTCGTGAAGGTCGCGGCATCAAAGGCTCTGACGGCACATATTATGTCGAACTCGACTTGACGCATCTTGATGCAAAGATCATTAACGAAAAATTACCGGAGATTACGGGCTTTGCACGTACTTATCTTGGCGTTGAGCCAACAAAAGAAGGCGTACCGATCCAACCAACAGCGCATTATGCGATGGGCGGCATCCCGACCGACATCGAAGGGAAAGTCTTGAAGAACGCAACAGGTGACGCAACGGTCGGCTTTTATGCGGCAGGCGAGTGTGCCTGTGTTAGTGTGCACGGAGCGAACCGTTTGGGTACCAATTCATTACTCGATCTGATCGTGTTTGGTCGCAGAGGCGGCAAAGCGATTGCTGAGTTTATCAAGACCGCCAAACACGCGCCACTTCCTTCTGATGCTGGGCAGTGGACAAAGGATTTGGTTGCTGAAATTAAAGCACGACCGAAAGGTGATAACTGCGCAGACATTCGTCTGGAAATGCAGAACACAATGATGGATGATGTCGGTATCTTCCGTGATGAAGCGGGCTTGACGCGCGCACTCAACAAAGTAGTTGAGCTTAAAAAACGATTTAAGAATATTAGCATTGACGATAAAGGTACACAGTTTAATACTGATGTTCTCGAAGCGATTGAGTTGGGCAACTTGCTTGACACCGCTGAGATCGTGACCAAATCGGCACTCGAACGCCAAGAGTCTCGCGGGGCACACGCTCGCGAAGATTTCCCTGACCGTGATGATGTGAAATTCTTAAAACATACGTTTGCTTATCGCGCGAGTGATGGCTCGATCGCACTTGATTATAAGCCGGCGACGATCACAAAGTATCAGCCGAAAAAACGCGTTTATTGATTATTGTTGTTTCGTGATACGCCGAAACATTTGCCGCTTGATTGTCGGCTCTCTTGTGGTCCTCGTTTGGCATGCTACGCTTGCCGGCGAAGCTTTTTCACAACATACCCGTCGCGAAATCGGGGCATCGTTTGCAATCAATGGGCAATATCCGTTTGCCTCTGATGGCACGAGCGGTTTCTTTACGGCTCCGTTTATTTGGAATCTGCGGTATCAGCTCACAACAAACTATGTCCAATCACTCGCTTTAGTGATCGAACATATCGGTGAGACTCGCTCGCATTCCGGTCTCTGGACTTCATTGAGTTCGCCTCCGAATCCCGCGGATGATTACAACGCCAACATTGCAGAACGTTTGCAAATTTCAGTACTCAGTCTCGAAATGATCAGAACAATTTTTCGTACTGATATTTTTCGTATCGGTGTGGGAGTGGGTGTTGGATATGGTATCGGCACTGCTACTGCTGAAGTTGAAAAGGTGGCTGACCACACAAAAAAAACCTTTGATGGACAACAACTCTGGACTTCTTTTTTTCTCAGCGCTTTCACTCGCGCACGCTTGAGTATCTACGAAACAGATAAACTTGATTTTGGGATTACTGTCACCGCGAGATATTGGGGGTTGCCGACGTATGGACCGCAGTCCTCGACCAATTCCGGGGGCGGCTATCAAGGACCGAAGATTAGCTCGGCACACGAATTGGGCTATCTCGTCGGAATTTCGGTTGGGTTGAAGTAGTTTGGCGGAATATCGTAATGACAGTTTTATATTAGAGTTCAAGCGTTATTGATTTTACTCCGTTTTCGTAAGGCTTGATATTCATTTCCAAGAGCGTTACAATTTTTTTTATTCGTTCTGCTCGCGCCGTTTTAGTTTTGAGGGTGTTGATTTGATGAATATAGGCAAATTTATTTGAATTCGCCATTGACTGAAAAAAGTCAAATGCTTTTTGTCTCTTCTGCATCGCTTTTAAAAAATCTTCGGGGATCTCAGTCTCGCCTTTGAGGGTATAGGGTTTTTGATAATTACCGCTTGTTTTTCCTGCTTCAATGGCTTTCAACCCTGCGGGTTTCATTTTGCCTTCGGCAATTAATTTCTCGACTCGTTGGGTGTTAATCAGCGACCACACGCTTTTCGGTTTTCGCGGCGTGAACCGCATCACATACGACTCGTGGTCGCGAGCGTTGCGAATGCCATCAATCCAGCCAAAGCAGAGTGCTTCTTCGACCGACTCTTCGTAGAGTATCGTCGGTTTTCCGGTTGCTTTTTTATAATAGCCAACTGTGACTTCGGTCGCCGTTTTATGATTTGTGGCAAGCCACTTGCGCCACTCAGCGCGAGTTTTGAAAAAGAGGGGAGTCATCGCAGACTACTTTGCTTCTAATAATTTCTTTAGTCCCTCGAAGACGTGCTGCCAATTCGATGCGGAATGCTCTTGGGCTTCTTTGGAAGCGAACCCTTCTTGGGTGATCGTGAGAGTTGTGTGGTCGCCATGCGGAGTGAGGCGATAGGTGATTGTTGAATAATGTTCCGGGAGATCTTCGGTGCCCGACATCGAACTCCAATAATCGTACGTTACGAATGAACATTCTTCGATGTCGAGAATTGTGCCTTTGTCTTGATATTTTTTTCCTTCCCACTCACCGCTAAAGATGATTGGGCTGCCTATTTTCCAATCGGAGCTGGCATCGGTACCAAAAAAATATTTTTTAATTATTTCGGGATTAGTTAACCCCTCCCAGACTTTTTCTGCGGAGGCTTGTATATCAATACTCGTAGTTGCGATAAGAATGTTGCTCATAGTCATTGGTATTACTTAAAAATGTTTATTGATAGGCACTTATCAATCTCTTTTTAAAAAGCATTAGAGTAACGAGATAGTTTCGAGCTTTATGATCGGATCAACGACACAGGTCGAAACGTGATCGGTAGAATATTGACAGTCAGGGCAATGCGAACGGTTTTTGCTCAATTCGGTAAGACTTTTCACTTTGCCATCAGCAACGATTGCGGCGACAATTCTTATTAACTCTGTTTCGAGAGTATTGAATTGCTCTTGAGTAAAAATATTCGTAATCGTTTCGCCGGTTCGTGAAAAATAGAGATGTGTTTTTACTTCGGCTACCGAATGTAAACGGCACACTAAATAAGCATAGACGCTGATCTGTACGTTATAACGAGAGATGTCTTCATCTGTTGGATGCGCTGTTGTTTTGTAGTCGATGACATTCCAGAATCCGTCCTCAGCAAGATAGACGCGATCGATAATTCCGGAAATAATGCGATGATCGTCGAGGGCATACCGGAGTTGAATCTCGGCATTGGTTTGTGGCGACGAAATAATTTCTTTGAAGAGCGTCGTCTGTTCGAAGATTGCAACTTCGCGCTCCAAACGCTGAAAATATTCTGGAGAATGTTTGGTGATATGAAACTCGGCTTCGAGTTTGTGATAAAACGCTCGAAGAAGTTCTTGATCTATTGCTCCTGCGGTGATGATACTTCCGATGCGTTCGAGCGTACGATGCAACACCTGCCCGTAAATCGTCGGTTGTACACGTTCGGCATCATCGGCGACTTCATTCTGCTCATTGACAATATATCCGTCGGCAGTATTATTATGCGTGTCTTCTTCTGGTAGTCCGAGTTTGTATCGTAAATAATATTTTGTCGGGCATTCGAGATAACTCAATAGTTGGGTCGGGCTATAACGAGTAATTCCTGCCGATGACGGATATGTTTTGAGATCGATAATTGAGTCTTGAATTAGCGTAATTGATGGCGGCTCAATTGGTGTCTTTTTGATCAGTGGTTCACGAATGATTGGTATTTGTGCGTTAATTATTCGATTGGTATAGGGTGTGTCTGTTTGGTTTTCTTTAAAACATTCAATTTCACGAATCATGGGGAAGTGATCATTCACGAGTAACTCGGAAGCCGTGAGATGCAACGCTGTTGTGATTGAGTAGAGCGGAGATGACTTGGCAATTTCTCCGGCATTCAGTGTTGCCGAAAGCACGAGATGATCGGCGGCGCGAGTAAGCGCAACATAGAGAATTCGGCTCTCTTCCTGCGCATCTTCTCGTCGTTCGTTAATTTTCGCCAGTGCGGTGATCGGGTGATCTATTATTTTAAATGCTTGCTCTTGTTGGATTGCAATATATGGTTCGTCGCGACGCAGTATCGAGAAGTCGCTATTTGGTTTGTTTCGATTATCATTGAGATAGGGTAGTATGACCACCGGAAATTGTAAGCCTTTGCTTCCGTGAATTGTCATAATTCGTACCGCATCTTCGGTCACTTCGACGGCGGCTTGTTGTTCGCGTTCGGTGCGTTCTTGCAAAATGGTT
>JANYDV010000096.1 GCA_025363505.1 Bacteroidota bacterium | reverse complement strand
GATCTGTCGATTCAATGGGGGCGCGCACTTGGGGGAACATATGCCGATGTTTCTGAATCTGTTATAGAAACCTACGATGGTGGCATATTGGTTGCTGGAGTTACTGCATCTTTAGATGGTGATGTGATAGGTTCAAAAGGTGAAGCAGATATGTGGTTGGTGAAGCTTGATAGTCTCGGAAATACTCTTTGGGAGAGAACATATGGTGGAAGTAAATACGATTATGGAACGAGAGCTATCCAATCCTTTGATAGCGGTATAGTCTTAATTGGATGGTGCTATTCCAGTGATGGAGATATTGGAAGCAATAATGGCGGAGCAGATGCTTGTATATTAAAATTAAATTCAAAAGGCGATATAGTTTGGAGAAAGGTACTCGGTGGCGCAGGTGATGATGTACCGACCGATGTCATTCAAACTTCCGATGCTGGTTTCGCTATTTGTGGGTGGACTTCAAATCACCAAGGTACAATTATTTCAAAATTCAATACTGATACTTCCGACTTTTGGCTTGTAAAACTTGATCATGATGGAGATACTGAATGGATGTATACTTATGGTGGAACAGGGAATGATCAGGCTAGTTCACTTATGCAAATGGAGGATGGTGGCTACGCCATTGTCGGTAAAACCAACTCCTCGGATGGTGATGTTACTGGATATCATCCAAATACTGTTCCAGGTTCCGACTTTGATCAATGGGTTGTACGGACAAATTTAGTAGGCTCTATATTATGGCAAAAGACTTTGGGTGGTTCGGGAAATGATAATGCAATGTCGATCGCCCCATGTATTGGTGGTGGGTTACTAATATCAGGTGGTACAAGTTCAGTTGACGGAGATGTCGGATTGCATATTGGTTCTATTCTTCGTTCATGTGGTTGGTTGACAAAAATCTCAGATGAAGGTGTCTTAGAGTGGCAAAAAACACTCGGCGGCATCAATTGGGATATGATTTCACAGATAGCTTTCACCTCAGATGGGGGTCATATTCTCGGAGGTTTTAGTGCCAATGGTGATAGTGACCTTATTGCAAGTGATCGTATACATTTTTGGGCTGTGAAGTTGGCGCCGGATTCAGTCGGGACGTTTCTCCTTACAATGGCTATTGATTCCGACCTCGTCGTGAAAAACTATGATCAGATACAACGAGTCTATACTATACGCGCAATTGGCGGACCGATTTTAATTGATACATTTGCTTTTGTAAATTCAACTAGCTCAGCATTCAACTGTGTTAATCCGATTATCTTACCAAAGGTAATACAGGCTGGCGAAGAATATCGATTGTATGTAAATTATGATCCACTCCTTTCTAATGGTGACAGCGCAAGTGTTATATTACGTTCAAAACAAGCGGATCTCACTCGCATATTTGTCTTGCATGGTAGTAATCCTTCTGTCACAAGACCCTCTCTAACATTTAATATCCATGAAGCATACAGTGGAATGACAGAATATCAGATGACGCATGGTTCTGACGTTTCCATTTCACTTAACCATAAAGAGGCTTTCCCTACTAATATTATTTTGAAGGATTTTCACGCAGAACTTACATTCGATTCAAACTCATTAGTTTGTTCATCAATCAACGCATCTTCTGACTGGGTTATAATCAACTCAAAAATCACTAGAAACACTATAAGTGTTTACGCAAACTATGTGGGGGCTGGTATATCGAGAGACTCATCAATCTTTACCATAGTTTTCTCTTCGTCCCTCTCCCTTAAAGACACATCTTTAATTAAACTTGATACGGCTCTTCTAAATTGGAGCGACCTACGTTCACCAAGAGAATTTCTTTGTCTTTCATCAGAAACACCGGTATTGATTAAGTTTTTAAATACATGTGGCGACTCTTTACTTCGAAATTTCCTCAGTTGGAAAAATCCTATTTCCCACTACAGTATAACCCCTCAATTCCCGTTTTCCCAGGGTATGAGTAATGGGGCTTTGTATTCAATAAAACTCAAATTGAACGAGATAAGCCATATTCGTATAAAAGCTTATACCATCGTTGGGCAATTTATATGCTCAGTGGCTGATTGTTTGTTACAACCTGGAGAATATAATTGGACATATTCAAGTCTTGGGACCTCAAGTAACGCTTACCTTTTTCAGCTTCTTTACGACGGAGGTGAAATAGTAAAAGTGTGTCCCATGATACGGTGAATTAATATTGGAGATAACTCCATTCATTTGCTCTATATCTTTTTACTTTATGTAATCATCTTTTTTCACTTAGTAAGAATCCCCCCAGTTTGGGTTTATTTTTGTCTTGCGATATGGTATTTTTGTCCTTGAGGGATTTATTAATTTGCACAGGATATGAATTTTTTTTTATTATCGCGGTCATTGCGATGTCGTTTGTTAATGGCTTTGCTCAGTGGCAATCTGCGCAGAAGGATAGTGCCAGTGCCGAAACGCATTGGGATGGGTTTTGTCTCGATTCATCGGGCAATATGTTTTGCGCCGGCATTAGCGACAAATTCCCTGCGCCCGATACTCGCAAGATCGTCATTACCAAGTTTGATAAAGATCTGAATAAGATTTGGGACGTCCGTTTGGTCGGCGGCGCAACGATCTACCACACATCTATCGGCGTTGATGCAGCTGGTAATAGCTTTACGATTGGGAAATTTACAGGCACCGTGACTCGAACTGATGGCAGTAAATTTACGAGTGCGTTCAGTACACATTTTATAATGTACTTGGTCAAAAAGTGATGTCACTTTTCGATCAACAGGAAAATCCCGGTGTGTATGATATCCAAGTTGATGTATCAAATTTACCCAACGGAAGTTATATGCTT
>JANYDV010000083.1 GCA_025363505.1 Bacteroidota bacterium | reverse complement strand
AGCATTACAATCACAACGAAACAACATATCGAGATTTTCGTGATTTTTTTCATACTGTTTTTCAAATTGGATGAAGTGTGATGAAGAAGTAAATTTTTATACAAGAGCGTACTCTTTCAACAATTGACGTGCAATGACAATATGCTGTATCTCAGAAGTACCTTCATAAATCTGTGTAATCTTCGCATCCCGCAATGCTCGTTCAACTAAATATTCGCGCACATATCCATATCCCCCGTGAATTTGAATCGCTTCATTAGCAACTTCAAAGGCGATTGTTGAAGCATAGAGCTTTGCCATCGCGGCTTCTTTAATATAACTTTCTTTATTATCTTTGCATCGGGCGGCGCGATGAATAAGTAACCGCGCGGCTTCGATCTTCGTTGCCATTTCTGCAATCTTAAATTGTATTGCCTGCAATTGATTGATCGGTTGTCCAAATGCGTGACGCTCGAATGAATACTTTACTGCCTTCTCAAACGCACCAACCGCAATGCCAAGTGCTTGCGATGCAATTCCAATACGTCCACCGTTCAATGTTTCCATGGCGATCTTAAAGCCATTGTGTTCTTCGCCGAGACGATTGGCATCGGGTACACGAACACCATTAAAACTGAGTGAACATGTATCGCTCGAACGAATGCCGAGTTTATCTTCTTTCTTACCCATCTCGAAACCCGCCATTCCCTTTTCTATTATAAACGCAGTGACCCCTTTATGTTTTTTTGTGGCGTCTGTCTGGGCAAAAACGATATAATAGTCAGAGGTAGTGCCATTGGTGATCCAATTCTTTGCACCGTTAATGATCCAATCATTACCATCACGAACGGCAGTTGTTGCTTGTTGGGTTGCATCACTGCCGACACCTGGTTCGGATAAACAATATGCACCGATAGCTTGCCCACTGGCAAGCGGCTTTAAAATTCTATCTTTAATATCATCAGAGCCGAAAGTCTCCAAACCCCAACATACCAGCGAATTGTTTACCGACATCACAACACCCACACTGGCATCGACTTTGCAAATCTCTTCCATTGCGATGCAATAACTCACGCAATCAAGTCCTGAACCGCCATACTCAGGCGAGACCATCATTCCCATAAAACCAAGCTCACCAAGTTTTTTGATGATTTCATGCGGAAAGTCACCGGTAATGTCGCGCTCGACGGCACTCGAAGCAATTTCGTTTTCGGCAAAATCCCTTGCGGCATCTCGGATAGCAATATGGTCTTCGGAAAGCTGGAAATTCATAGAAATAGATAGAACGATTAATAATGAATATGCAAAAATACGACATTAGGGCACCACCGAACGGTAAAACACATAGCGAGAGCAGTAATGTCTGTTGCAGTTACTCGCTTATAAATATAAACTGTCCCAATTGTTGTAAGGGTCAGTTCTAAAAGTTAATTATCTATCTGAGCCCGTTGCAAATGCCCGGAAAAATCTATATAGACAGACTTCCATTCGGTATAGAAATCAAATACCGTCCAGCCGCCTTCACGATGTCCATTGCCGGTAGCTTTTACACCTCCAAATGGCATATGGGCTTCAGCACCGATCGTCGGAGCATTGACATAGGTGATGCCCGCTTCAATGTCTCGAACGGCTACCATTGCTGCATTAATGTCACGAGTATAGATGCTCGAGGATAACCCATAGATAACCCCATTGGAAATTTCAATCGCCTCTTCAAGTGAAGTACATTTTATTACCGATAACACCGGACCGAATATTTCTTCTTGAGCAATAGTCATATTCGGAGTCACGTCTGTAAAAATTGTAGGCTCGAAGAACCAGCCGTTCTCAAGATCAGCCCCTTTCGGTATGCTTCCGCCAATAATGCAGTTGGCGCCTTCATCAATGCCGATTTTGACATATCGTTCGATGTTCCGGCGTTGTTTTTCGTTGATGATCGGACCAACTTGATTTCCTCCTATTGAGCCGTCACCTATTTTCAGTGTAGCTACTTGCGATTTAAGCTTATCGATAAACGAGTCATAAATGGCTTCGTGAAGAATAAGCCTTGAAGTAGCAGTGCAACGCTGACCCGTTGTTCCAAACGCTCCCCAGAGCACACCATGCAATGCGAGTTCCATATCAGCATCCGGCATCACAATCTGGGCATTTTTTCCCCCCATTTCGAGACAGACGTGTTTTGCCCTTGTCCCACATTGCTCAGCAACCGTTTTGCCGGTCTTCGTTGAGCCTGTAAAACTGACTGCTTGAACAAGTGGATGCTCGACTATTGCTGCACCGACCGTTGTACCGGCACCATGAACGATATTTAGCACCCCCTGAGGTACGCCGGCTTCTATTAATATCTCAACGAGGATATTTGCAGTATGTGGAGTATCTTCGGCAGGTTTGAAGACAAAAGTATTTCCGGCGACGAGTCCAGGGAAAATATTCCAGGTTGGGATCGCCATCGGAAAATTCCATGGGGTTATCAGCCCGCAAACACCGATAGGTACTCTGAAAGAGAGGTTCATTTTATTCGGAAGTTCGCTTGGGGTATTAATACCGAAGAGGCGACGTCCTTCTGTTCCGCAATAAAATGCAGTATCAATGCCCTCTTGAACATCACCTTTGGTTTCAGCAAGGGGTTTGCCCATTTCACGAGTCATTATAGCTGCGATCTCGTCTTTGCGAAGCAACATTATTTCGCCTGCTTTACGACAAATTTCACCACGAGCCGGAGCGGGGAGTAGTCGCCATTTCTTGAATGCGTTGGCAGCTGAGTTGGCGGCTCGATCAACATCCTGAGATGTCGAAAGTGGGAATGTGCCAATCAGGTCATTCCAATTTGCAGGGTTTCTATTTTCAAAAGTACCCATATCGGAACTGTCACACCAAAGCCCGTCGATATAATTCTGAAATTTTTGCGGCATAAAATTGATTAGTATTTATGTATCATTTTTCCGGAGTTACGAAAACGACGTTCGGAAGTGAAAAGTCACGGAAATCGTAGTTCGGATTTACAGTTAATCGTTATACGTTTATGATCACAATGAAAAATTATACTCTCTTAATGGCAACCGCTCTTTATTCATTGCTTGCGGCTTCACATGCATTTGCACAAGGAGGAATGGGAAAAATGCCACGAGAAGATGTCGTAATGATCTCACAAGTACTGCGCGATTCCCTTTCTGACGAAATGTTTGCTCGCTTAGTCGATTTGAAGAAATATTCGCTCGAAGGCAATATGGATAGTGCTGCAGCATTGATCGCTTTCGATGGTGGAGCTGCAAAAACCGATAAATGGTCTCGTGTTACAACAATGTCCAATCCCGAAGATGCAGCCAGAGTAAAAGTAGTGACCGAAAAGATAAAAAAACTTTTTACTGACTTTAGTGAAATGCATCAGCAATTTTTTGCCGTTTTCAAAAGCAAAGATACGCCTGCCGGGAAGTTTATGCTCTATCAAATCGATCTCATTAAGGGCACAAAAAAACGAATGGTGAGCTTTAAATACTATCCAGTTGGTGATAAATTATTATTTGGTGACGCCAACTAAAAAGACGATATCCTTTAGATGATTATTACTTTCGTGGGACCCACGCAGTCCCGATTCGTTCAAAACGATATCGAGATCTTGCGCCGCCGCCACACTCTTCGCCTTGTCAATGCGAATATCGGCAGAGGCTCCTCCGCTGTAATAAATCTATTAAAACTTCAATGGCAGATAGTCCACTCAGTCCTGGGCTCGCAGGCTTTGTTTTTTTGGTTTGCTGATTACTACTCACTGTTACCGACGATTGTTGCTCGCCTTCTTGGGAAGAAAGTTTATATTGTTGCGGGCGGATTTGATGTCACTTACATACCTGAGGTAAAAAGCGGTGCAAGAGTTCGACCGTTGCGATGGTTTCTTGTACGAAACAGTCATCGGTTTGCAACGAAAGTGTTTCCCGTTAGTAATTATGCCCAACACTTGCTCGATACCAATTCAAAGCATCACGGACCGAGTGAAGTGATCTATAATGCTGTTGATACGAAACGCTTCCCGTTCTCTTCGACACCTCGTGAACCGATTGCTATCACTGTTACCCAACTCGACATTGTGCTCGATTATTTACTCAAAGGCATTGACGTTTTTATTAAAACTGCAGAAGCATCACCCAATGTAAAATTTCAGCTTGTCGGAATTCGAGGGGAAGCACTTGCTTTTGCCCTGAAAGAAAGTGCTCATCTGAAAAATATTACTATTATTGAAGGACCTGTCACCTACGAAGCACTTCTAAGATATTATTACAATGCATCAACATATTGTCAACTCTCAATGGATGAAACATTCGGTGTCGCAACAGCCGAAGCAATGAGTTGTGGATGTATTCCGATTGTTTCAGAAGTACCTTCATTAAGAGAAGTCACCGGCGAAACTGGCCACGTCATCGACCGTAAGGATATCAACGGCATTGCAAAAGCTATCAATGAAAGTTTTACTGCCGGCGAGAATGATCGAAGAAAATGCAGCGACTATGTTAAGAAATTTGACCTTGAACGTCGTGCCGAGGAATTGTTAAAAAGCATAGAATAACCTATTATCGTAATATTTTCAATCAATGAAATTTAGTCAACATCTTGGGAAAGGAGCTTGGGGCTTTGCAACGAAATTGCTTCCGGCGATCTATGGGATGGTGATGGTCTTAGTTTTTAAAGTGTTGCCGAAACAAGAAAGTGGGGAGCTGGCACTTTTTCAGGTTATCTTCGGAATGATCTTCACTTTCGCCGACAGCTTTGCGCTACAAGCAATAGTAAAATTTGGTGTAGATGAAAAGAACGATCTTCGTGAATTACTCACAGCTACATCAGGGTTGTTCTTCGCATTCTTAATCGTTGTGCTCGGTGCTCTTGCCATATTTCCACAAGGCTTTAGCAATATTATGAATGCCCCGAATCTACCGAGCCTTATACCGAGCTTACTTCTATTAACAGCCCTTACCGTTCCTCGGGTGATTGCCAGCAAGATATTTCAAATGCGTTTTCATACGAAGCAATTATTCTTTATGGATCTCATCTATTTTGGTGGCTCCAGTATTGTTGTTGCATACTCAGCATTTACCGGAAGACTTTCGAATGCCTCGGATGTAATCTATATTACTATTATTACAGCGGCGCTCAGTTCATTCTATTCATTGATTGCTGCGCGGAGAGATTTGATCTTTAAACCCCGTTTTTCGAAAGCGATGACAAAGAAAATATTTGAGTTTACGCGCTATCAAACTGCTACCGGCACTGTCCACGTCTTTCAGCAAAATTTGGATAGCTTATTGGTGCCGGCTTTCCTTGGGGTCGAGGCATTAGCAAACTACCAAGTCGCAAAATTTTTTTTCAAAGGGTTTGATGTGCTCCGTGATACGCAAGGCATTTTTGTCTTCCCGGCAACGAGCAAATATTTCGCCGCCGGTGACATCCCGACATTAAAGAAAATTATTGAGAAAGCTACAAGTTTTCTATTTATCATTATGCTGCCGATCTGCTTGCTTTTGATCATTGGAGCACCGATTATTTTTCACATTCTCTATGGTACGAAGTTTGATGTTAGTATCCCGGTCTTTAGAATACTTATTGCAAGCGGATTTATCTTGCCATTGGTGATGGTGGGGATGAGTGCGTTGGTGGGCATGGGTAAAGTGAAAGAAGTTTTTAGAATTATTCTCAGCTCTCTTATTATCAACATCACACTTGCGGTGATCCTACTCCCTACCATAGGACTGAGCGGTGCAGCACTTGCTTTTAGTCTATCAATGACTATTCAAGCCTTTTTTGCTTATATGGCGATGCGGAAGGAAGTACCATTAGAATTTTCTTCTATCCTCTTGAGGGGGGTTCAAGATGGAAAACATTTTCTTAAAGACAAATTTATTAAGAAATAACACTAGCTTTCTATTGTAATCTGAATGTTGCAAAGGTACTGATGGCGGACTTTTTCGCGATGTCATAAGTGTTGTGTAGGTCATAATTCATTTAGCCAAAAAAAATTCATTGCTTCTTGGGATCATTTTAAGTATTATCGCAGCTACGGCTCAAGTTGCCGCAGGACTTACTGCGCTTCAAGCGCGGAAGTTTCCGCATTCTTGGGAGCGAACTCTTCTTGCCTTGGGTGCGGGTTTTATGATTGCGTTAGTCTTTCTTGATCTGATCCCGGAAAGCTTTCATCTAAGCACCTCCGAGAATACTGCCGTTATTTTTATATTGATCGGATTCAGTATTCTTCACTTTTTTGAGCATACTCTCGTCGAACATTTTCATTTTGGGGAAGAAACTCACCAACACCCCCATGTCTCCCATACCTCCGCGTTCGGAGCTGTCGGCGGACTCGCTCTTCATGCATTTTTTGATGGTATGGCGATCGCCTCAATCTCGAAAGCTCATTCAGAGTTGGGTATTCTCGCATGTATAGCAATATTACTTCATAAAATACCTGAAGGACTGACTGTTGCGAGTGTTATGACAGCCGGAAACCGCGATCCGAAAAAAGCGAAACAGGCGACGTATGTCCTTGGTCTTTCCACGATTTTAGGTGCCTTACTTGTCGTATTATTTGTCGAAATAGACCAATCAATCATTGGGATATTATTTGCTCTTAGTGCCGGTGCGGCGCTGTATGTAGGTGCATGTGATCTTATACCGGAAATTAATAAAACAAAAGGGCGTAAAGTCCCTTTTCTAGTTTTTTTGGGGATGCTGATGCTCTATCTGAGCAAATTATTGCTGGGCAATATGCATTAAGGTAAAATTACCTGCATTTTGTCCTTGTGATCAAGTCAAGAATTGTTGTATTTTTGAATCATTGAATTCATTAACCATAATATATTGTATGAAATTGAAAGCTATTACACTCGTATACCTCGCCGCAAATTTATTTGTAGTTGGCTGTGGAAAGAAGCAAGACGACGCACAAAACGCTGCTGAACAAGCTGCAAAAGCAGTGCAGCAGATGCAAGCGGCTGCCACTAATGCCGACGGCTCAAATAAAAAACCGGGCGTTGCCGTTCCGGCAAAAACGCTTGCCGGATTCTTACCAACTTCAATATCCGGCTATACTCTCGAGGGGGAGCCTGAAACAATGGAGATGGATATGCAAGGTGTAAAATACACCCATGCACAAGGCACTTATAAAAATGGCGAGAAGAAGATTCAAGTTTCCATTTTTGACTATAACTACATTGCTGGCTTATCAATGGCATACTCTGCAATGTTAAATATGAATATGGAAACGAACGAAGAGTCATTCCATAGCGAAAAAATGAGTGGTTTTCCGGGTTGGATTCAATGGAAAAAGAAGTCGAATGAAGGTACGATTGGAGTCGTTGTTAATGACCGTATCTTCGTGGTCACTCAAGCCAATGATGGTGTGACACTTGATGAGGCAAAAAGTGCGGCAAATGCAGTAAATTATTCCGGCATTGCCTCAGCAGCAAAATAATCCTATCCGACAGTATCTTGCAACGATTTTTTTCGTTGTTGTCACCGTCGTATTATCACTCCTTTCATTACTTGCCGTTCTCGATAGGAGCGGCAAGTTGTATTTTGTACTCGCCCGTTTATGGTCACGGAGTTTTTGTTTCTTATTCGGGGTAAAGATCGAAGTCAGGGGTGTTAATAATATTAAGAAAGACGAGCATTATGTCTTTGTGGTAAATCACTCCAGCTACACAGACATCCCGATTTGTTTTGTCGCTATTGAGAAAAACATCCGTTTAGTCTTACGGCATAATCTCACCAAAATTCCGATATGGGGCTGGGCATTGAATTTTTCCCCGATGATCATTATTAATCGCTCAAGTGCATCCAAATCAAAAAAGACACTTGACAATGCAATTACGATCATAAAAAACGGCGCTTCTATCTTACTATTCCCTGAAGGGACTCGAACGAAAAACGGGACACTTCAGTCATTTAAACGAGGAGCGTTTCATTTAGCATATGCAAGCGGGGCAAGTGTTGTAGCTGTTGCAATCAAAGGCTCATTTGAATTGATGTCAAAAAGGGATCGGCTCCCAAAAACGGGCAGTACAATAATTGTTAAAATTGGCACGCCTATATATGCTTCCAAAAATATCATGAGCGACCGCGAAAACGAGCTTGAGCTTATGCAACGCACTCAAGAGGCAATTTCCCATTTATTGGAGACACCTTAACACTGCCAATTCTGTACAAATTTTCCTTTGCTTTCTATTGTTCAACAAGATATGCAGGAAGTAGAAATTTTAAAGAACATTCGATTTGGTAACGCAGCAGCCGCTTTCCCTATCATCGCAGGACCGTGTCTTGTCGAGTCTTACGAGTTATTAATTCAAGTAGCGGAGAAATTAGCCTCTTTACAAGAATTATATCCGGTCTCGTTTATATTCAAGTCATCCTATCGTAAAGCCAACCGCACCAGTGGTTCAAGTTATAGTGGCATCGGTGATGAAAAAGCATTGCATTTGCTAGGTGAAATCAAACGTCAGTTTCACTTTCCAATTCTAACGGATATTCATCTTCCTTCCGAAGCTGCTATGGCTGCAGAATATTGTGATGTTTTGCAAATCCCGGCGTTCCTGGCTCGGCAGACAGATATTCTCGAAGCTGCAGCGGCGACCGGAAAAGCTGTCAACATTAAAAAGGGGCAATTTATGTCACCGTATGATATGAAATTTGCTCGCGAAAAAGTGATTGCCGCCGGGAATACCAATGTGCTCCTCACTGAACGCGGAACAACATTTGGCTATGGTGATTTGATCGTTGATTTCCGATCGCTGACTATTATGCGAACTTTCGGCTCGCCGGTCATATTTGATGCAACACATTCTGTTCAGCAGCCAAGCCAAAATGGGAAATCCGGTGGTCATAGAGAATTTATTCTCCCTCTTGTTCGGGCAGCTATTGCTGTTGGCGTTGACGGATTATTCATAGAAACCCATCCGACTCCATCCGAAGCCAAAAGCGATGCGGCTTCTCAATTACCATTGTCTGAACTTGAAGCACTTATCAAGACTGTTCTTCGTATTCGTGAATCTATTATACAATGACCTTCCCACGAAGTCTTTCTTTCGCTGAACTAGAATTTATTCGTTGGCTCTTGCCAGAGCATGCAGATGTATATGCGCGTACTTTAAAAACCATTGAAGCGGGATATGTTATAGGAGAAGGTAGATGGGGCTTGGGTGATTTAATGATCGGGCATAACAATACCCAAATTGACCGCTCCCTTTCGATGATGTCGATAATCGCGGTTGGGGAATGTAGTACAAATCTTGGCTCAGTATCAATTAGTATTCACGAGCCGAATCTTGATGAAATGATTGAAGTGCAATTCTCCGGTATATTTCCACTCCCTGAGCACATAGAAGTTATTTCCGGATGGACCTACTCCTATTGGCATCCGGGCTTACCTTGCCCTTCCACGGGTCAAGAGGTTCGGGAAGTAATTTTGTACACTACCACCGCCATCCCCCGTTATACGATAGTACTTTCACCTTCGAGCAAGACACTTTGGTGCTATGATCATTCCACCAAATTTAATCAACTCTTAACCGTTACGGGATTTATGGATGAACTTCTAAGAACCCATGGATTACGTGATGCAGCACTCGTGACCAATCCAACAAAAATGTTCGTGCAATTACACAACTACAGCGATGCGGACATCAGAAAGGCATTTAGCGAATATGCCAAGGTTACTGTTCGTAAGTTTGATTTAAGTGACATTGTAATCGAACAACACTCAGCGAAAACATCGCTCATCTCGAAATTATTTAGATAATAGTAATTGTGCATACCGAACGTACAAAAAAATTTCTTCAGAGTGCCCAACGCACCTTTAAGATCGAACTTGATACAGTGCATGAGACGATGAATGCACTTGATGAACTCGATTTTGCAAAAGCCTGCGAGCTTATTTTGACGTGCAAAGGTCGTGTCGTGGTTAGTGGGATGGGCAAATCTGGTCACGTCGCTCGCAAGATTGCTTCAACCCTCACTTCTACAGGGACGCCGGCAATATTTCTTCATCCTGCCGAAGCCGCACATGGTGATATTGGCCTAGTGCTTAAAGGCGATGTCTTTGTCATACTTTCAAAAAGTGGTAATTCAGATGAGCTACAACCTCTCCTTCATACCGCAACTGATCAAAGTGTCCCGATTATAGCTATTTCATCAAATGCGAATTCACAGCTCGTTAAGAGTGCACGTGATGGTGGCGGTGTTGCACTGTTTGCAATCGTAAAAGAGGAAGCTTGCCCAAATGATCTTGCGCCGACTTCATCAACAACGGCACAGTTAGTAATTGGTGATGCTCTTGCTGTGGCGTTATTGGAGGCGCGTCAATTTAATAGCAATGATTTTGCACGCTTACACCCCGGTGGTACCTTAGGGCGCAAGCTAACAATGCAAGTTCAGCATCTGATGGCGATTGGCGATGACATTCCACTCGTTCAAAAAAATACTGATCTCTCGTCATTGATGATGGTTATTTCAGGGAAGCGTTTTGGTGCTGCCTGTGTCGTTGATGAACAGCGCCGACTACTGGGTATAATTACTGACGGTGATTTGCGACGATTTTTTCTTATTTCTGATTATCCTGATCTAAAGAAGACGATAGCAAATGATTTGTTATCAATAAATCCTAAGACCACAACTGCCGACACATTAGCCATTGATGCATTGCATCTCATGGAGGATCAACCTCCGAAAGTTATGCAACTTCCTGTACTTGATCCAGATCGTATAGTTATCGGGATGATCCATCTTCATGAAATAGTTAAAGCAGGTATCAATTGAGATATTTGACTCTACTAACGATGATCGTATTGTGTTGCTCCTGCAGCAGTGGTGATCTCGAACCTCCGCGTACATCAACAACTATATCAAAAAACGAGCCGTCACAATCAGGGAGCAACACACGTGTCAGTTTTTCAAGTGATGGTATGGTTCGTGCGGTGCTCAATGCACGTGGTGTCCGAATATATGATGAGAGTCATTTTACATTACTCGACTCTGCGGTCAGTGTTGATTTTTTTGATAAAGAGAATAAACACTCCAGTATTCTTACTTCACAACGTGCTCAAATCAATGATCTCAATAAGAATATGACAGCCTATGATAGTGTTAGGGTTGCAAGTGATGTCGGCACACTTGTCGAGACCGATTCATTGGTTTGGGATAATACCAATAAGGAAATTCGCTCAGATGCCTTTGTAAAGATCACAGAACCAAACGGTCGGATTACTCGTGGTCATGGTTTCGTCAGTGATCAGGAATTACAAAACTATCATATATTGCGCCCCATCATTGATGCACCAACTAGCGTGTATCAAAATCCGAACTCATCTCCAGGGCTTTCTACTCCGTTCAAAACCGGTATGGGCGGTCAGTAATCAATAACAGTTTATCAACAGACATCAAAAGTTTGGAGGCTTGCGATAAAGCAATATTTTCCTCTTGTTATAATCATCGGTGTTTTATCTATTTTCTTGTTACAATCAGAGCCAAAATTGTGTTAGCTTTCCCCAATGCAATCGAAACTACTTATAGGGCTCAATCAAGCACAACAAGACGCAGTCAGCGGTTCCGATGGTCCGACAATGATCGTTGCGGGTGCCGGCTCCGGCAAGACAAAAGTATTAACTCACCGTATCGGGTATTTACTTGAACAGGGCATCCGTCCTTGGGAAATTTTATCGCTTACGTTCACCAACAAAGCAGCCGGTGAGATGAAAGAGCGTATTTCCAAACTTGTAGGTTCTGAACTTACCAAAGACCTGTGGATGGGTACATTCCACTCAGTCTTTGCCCGCATACTTCGTCGTCATGCTGAGTTGCTGGGATATACTGTCAGCTTCACTATTTATGATAGCGATGATTCATTGGGGCTGATTAAGCGAGTGATGGAACAGCTGAATATTGCTCGAGATCAGTTTAACCCCAACGCTGTAAGAAGTCGGATTTCCTCGCTCAAAAATAATCTTATCACTCCTTCTGACTTTACAGCAATAGCTCGCGATTTTTTCAGCGAGCGGGTTGCCGAGATTTACCCTGCATATTTGAAAGCGCTAAAAGGTTCGAATGCAATGGATTTCGATGACCTGCTGATTAAAACCATAGAGTTGTTCGTGCATCATCCCCAAGCGCTCGAAATATATCAGCGTCGGTTCCGATATGTTTTGGTTGACGAGTATCAAGATACGAACCGAGCACAATATATGGTGGTAAAGCTGCTATCGGCGATTCATCAAAATCTTACCGTTGTCGGCGACGATGCCCAGTCGATCTATGCGTTTCGCGGAGCAGACATTAAGAATATTCTTGACTTTCAAACTGACTACCCTCAAGCTAAAACATTTCGCCTGGAACAAAATTATCGTTCGACGGGGAACATCCTTGCTGTTGCTGACATATTAATTAAACACAACAAAAAGCAACTCGACAAAACACTTTTTACAAAAAATCCTAAAGGCGAGACAGTAAAAGTAGTCGAGTGTTCCGACGAGCGTGAAGAAGGCGCTATGGTTGTTCGTACGATAGAAGATGAAATACGCAAAGAGCGATACTCTCTTGCCGACGCGGCTGTGCTCTACAGAACAAATGCGCAAAGTCGGGCTCTCGAAGATGCCTTCCGCAGACAAGGGATACCGTATGTAATCGTAGGTGGTGTAGCATTTTACAAACGAAAAGAGATCAAGGATGCTCTTGCATATATTCGCTTAATCGTCAACCCCGCCGATTCCGAAAGTTTACTTCGAGTCATTAATTTCCCGGCAAGAGGCATTGGAGAAACCACATTAAAGCGTGTAACCGAATTTGCCCGCGAACGTGGGACCTATATACTCGACGTTTTACTTGCTCCGGAATTTATACCACAAATAAAACCCAATACAGCCGTTAAACTCAGACAGTTTTATGAGTTGATCGAAAAATATAGAAAACTTATACCTGAGTTATCTCCAAGTGAATTACTTCGTGCCCTGATTGACGAAACAGGTATGCTCGTTGAGTTAAAATCAGAAAATACGCTCGAATCGTTAGCAAGATATGAAAACTTAAAGGAATTTCTCTCGGCAATTACTGAACATTTTAGTTTAAAATCTGATGCGACCATTGAATCATTTCTAGAAGAAATATCGCTGGTCAGCGACGCGGATAAAGTCGATGGTGCAAAAAACGTCGTCACGTTGATGACACTCCACGCCGCAAAAGGGCTTGAATTTCCGCTCGTATTTATCTGCGGACTCGAAGAAGGACTTTTCCCGAATGCCAACTCATCATTTGAAGACTTCTCTCTTGAAGAAGAACGTCGATTGCTTTATGTCGGCATTACTCGCGCCATGCGCAAGTGCTATCTAACTTACGCAAAGTCACGATTAAAGTATGGTGAATACTCTTCTGCAATGGCATCCCGATTTCTTGAAGAAATTTCGGCAACCGATGCCATTGAGATGATTACCAGTTATGGCTCCAGGATTTCTTCATTGAAAGCCTCCAGTCAGCGTGAAGATTTTGTCGGCAATTCTCCACTTTTTAATAATAGCACTACAATCGGCTCTCGGACTTTTAGTGCTAGACGCAAAGAAAGCTCCCCGTATGCACAAGAAGAAGCTCCCGACTCTTATTCACAAATAGATACATCTTCGGCAATGCAAATTCGAAAAGGTGTACGAGTCCAACATGAAATTTTTGGTGAAGGCCGCGTTCTTGAAGTCAGCGGAAAAGGTGACAATGCGAAGGCTATCGTTGATTTTGTCGGGCGGGGCAGGAAGAACTTGATGCTAAAGTTTGCTAATTTGCGACTACTCTAAGCCAGGGAATTTTATTTGTCAAAATCATTGGGAATTCTTTCACCTATATCATTGTGTAGTATCATTACTTTAACTTAAAATTCATCCAAATATGAAAACAAACACGCGAATTCTCACAATAACCCTATTATCGGGCTTAACACTCATAAGCTGCAAGAAAAGTCAAGATAAGCCTGCAGATGCAACGAAAGATTCAACAATGCAGGTTGCTGCCGTTGATAGCTTAAAAATGGCAAAGGAACAATGGCAGAGCTTTAAGACGGAGTCTGAACAAAAGATCAAGAACATTGATGATAGTCTTGCCGCTTACGAAAGTAGGATGAAGAAAATGGATCCTAAAACTAAAGCTGAACTCGAAAACGCGAGAAAGCGCAGTGCGGCAATCAGAGCTCAATTAGCTGCTCCACGTGATGAAGCACAAGGAAGTTTCCAAAGAGCCAAAGACGGCATCGTTGGTGGAATAGATTCACTTGGTAATGCCGTTACCAGCATTGGTTCTTCAAAGAAAAAATAAAGAGTAAAATAGTTGTAATTTTAGCCTCAAACTAAATTACCATTCCGAAGAATCTCTTGAGTAAGTTATCACTCAAGAGATTCTTTGTTTTAAAGGATTAAAACAAAAGATGATCACAATACTCTCTTTGAGGCTTCTAATACTTTCTCGACAGGAAGATGATCGAGACAAAAATATTCTTTATTGATACAGGTCCCACGGAAATAGCATTGGCAAGGTTTATCCGGTTCAATGAGTTCTCCAAGCCCATAAAGATCACCAAACTCATGGGAGTTAAAAATATTATTTATGAGGACGATCTTCTTTTTAAGTGCAACAGCAATATGGAATGCCATTGTTACTCCGGTGATCACCATCGTACAGTGGTCAACCAAGGAAATAAATTGTTTTAAAGGGAAAGCACCCAGGTACTGCGCAGAACCTCCTGCTAGTCGAGCGATTTCTTTATTACGAGTATCTTCATCCGGTCCGCCGAGTAAGAG
>JANYDV010000064.1 GCA_025363505.1 Bacteroidota bacterium | reverse complement strand
TGCCCCATCCCCTGCTGAGCCACCATAAACTTTCTGCCAAATTATATCACCGTCCTTGTTGAGTTTGATTACTAATGCATCGGAACCTCCGTGACTTTTAGCACTTCCTACATACATTGACCGAGTGTCGCCGGCGACAACAAAGTCTCCTTCAGAGGTTTCTATTACTGATTGAAGAGAATTGATATCATTGACATCAACACATCTGCTCCATTGGGTATTACCTATCGGGTCGAGTTTAACAACCCACCCGTTAAATTCATTGTCCGGTGCATTACGTATATCTCCGTTTTTAGAGAAAGTTCTAGCTACAATAATACATCCACCATCTCGGGTAGTGATAATTTGAGTCGGTTCCTCAGTTAAGTCTCCCCCAATACAGCGTTGCCAATCAATCGCAGGCGAGGGCTGAGCATAAATAAATTTTGGCTCAAAAAGTAATAGGAAAAATATAATAATACAAAGACGATATAATGAAGAGGTATTTTTCATTTGAGCAAGAAGATTTGTCAAAAAAATCAACTCAAAACCATCTTCTATGGTTCGACTTATAGACGAAATACGCCAGTTTCAGAGCAGAGATTCACTATGTGTATAAACTCTCGGTGGCTATGAAAGTTACAATAAATAATGAATAATTCTGTCTATGGGCACCTTGACAAATTGCTTATTATTTCGTATTTTTGTAGGTGGTTAGGTGGGTCTGCAGATGTGTATGTGTGTCTTTATCGGAAGTGATATCCGTGGGGTGTTTTGAGGGAGCCACCAGAAGGTATGTAGGTTTTCTTTAGTCGGAAGATTATGTAATATAATGAGATAGAGATTCGTGTGTAAGAAAGTCTATTCGATCTCGGACAATTTAACCTCTCAAATTTACTCTCTGTCTCGGTGGGAGGTGTGTAAATTCTGGGAATGGAGGAAGGATTTTGGGAAGGTATAAGTCCGATAAATTAGGCGGACTAAGAAAGCCCGCCCCACTAAAATATTGTACTAAACACAGTACAGTAAAAAACGGCTAAATCCTACAGGGTTTTAGCGTTGTTTATTCATTAAGCTATCTGTTTTTCTTCTGAGAGCTGCGGCTTTGTCAATAACTTCACCGCTCTTCGTGACGGTTTTATTTGCGTTATCAAGAGCATCATTTGCTTTGTCGAGCGCATCTTTCTTTTGAGCCGGAGTTTGGTTAGTTGTCGGTGTGTTGTTTGGTGACATCGGGGCAGGATGTTGAACCACGACTACCGTATCGGGTGATTTGACTTCAGTATCAGGTGCCTTTTGATTGTTGCACCCGAATGCAAATAGTGCGATGACAAATAGTATTGTTTTTTTCATAAGTGTAGCCATTTGTTTGTGATAATTGAAAGGATGGGATATTGTTAAGATAGATTTTAATGATTAAGTGCCCCGATTCGGCTCAGAGGAACTCCGAATCATAATAAACCCTTATACAGCCTCTATTCTCTTTTAATTATCATCAGATGGCAGACGAAAAACTAACGACACGAGCGCAAGATTTTAGCGCCTGGTATAATGAACTGGTCGAACGTGCCCAATTAGCCGAGCATTCACCGGTGCGCGGTTGTATGGTTATTCGCCCGAATGGTTATGGTATCTGGGAGTTGATCCAACAGAATCTCGATAAGATGTTCAAAGAGACGGGTCACGAGAATGCCTATTTTCCATTGTTGATACCCGAGTCATTCTTAAAAAAAGAGGCAGCACACGTCGAAGGTTTCGCGCCGGAGCTTGCGGTGGTGACCCACGGCGGAGGCAAAGAGCTTGAAGAGCCGTTAGTAATCCGCCCGACTTCGGAGACGATGATCTATACGATGTTTGCAAAATGGGTGCAAGGGTATCGTGATCTTCCAATACTAATGAACCAATGGGCAAACGTTATGCGCTGGGAAATGCGCACACGTTTGTTCCTTCGCACAACCGAATTTCTTTGGCAAGAAGGGCACACTGCGCACGAAACAGAAGCTGAAGCAGAAGAAGAAACCCTGAAAATGCTTGGTGTCTATCGTAGCTTCGCCGAAGACTTTATGGCAACGCCGGTGATTACCGGTCGTAAAACCGATAGCGAGCGATTTGCCGGTGCCCTTCGTACTTATTGCATCGAAGCAATGATGCAAGATAACAAAGCACTTCAGGCAGGTACGAGCCATAATCTCGGGCAAAATTTTTCGAAGGTTTTTAACTTAGAGTTTCAAGGTCGCGATGGTTCGATGCAATATGCTTGGAATACCTCATGGGGTGTTTCGACCCGACTTATCGGCTCGCTCATTATGGTGCATTCCGATGATACCGGTTTGGTGTTGCCGCCTCGCTTGGCGCCGACTGTAGCCGTTATCGTTCCGATCTATAAGACTGACGAAGAAAAATCAATTGTTCTTGAAACAGCTGATAGGCTTTTCAAAGACTTAAAGTCAAAAGGCTTCCGCGTCAAAATGGATACTCGTGATAATATGTCTCCGGGTGCAAAATATTATGAGTGGGAGTTGAAAGGTGTGCCGATGCGCATAGAGATCGGTCCGAAAGATGTCGCAAACTCGACTGTGGTAATCGCACCACGCATTACCCTCGATACTCGTGAAGAGCCAAAGCCGGGTAAGAAACAAAAATTGTTTATTGCGATGGATGCGCTCTGCGATGCGGTTGAAGACATCGCCGGAGAAATCCAATCGCAGTTGCTGAAGAATGCAACCGCACGCCGCGAATCGAATTCAATTCGCGGCATTACCGATTACGAGCAAATGAAAGAAATTCTTTCTCGTGACGGAGGCTTTGTTTATGCCGGTTGGAATGGCGACCCCGCCAGCGAAGCAAAGGTCAAAGAAGAAACCCGAGCGACGATACGCTGTATTCCCGATGCAGAATTTAGAAGTACGACAGCGCCAACGAAGTGCATCGTCACCGGAGAAGCGGCAAAATACGAAGTGATCTGGTCTAAAGCGTATTAATACTTTTATCGCACGACCATCATCGGTCTGGTGATGGTTGTCGCTGATGTTTTTAATTGGTAATAGTATGTACCGCTGGCGAGGTTCGTGGTATTAACATTTATATAATGCTGTCCAACTTCGGCAGAACGTTCGTAAGCTTTGAATACTAACGCTCCGTCGGCTGAGAGAATGTTAATCGCTACACGATCATTGTTAGTAAGGGTAAAGCCGATCGTAGTAGAAGTATTGCTTGGGTTCGGAAAGTTTTGATCAAGACGAGTGCCATTTTCGTATGAATATGATCTGCTATTAACAGAAGCGTGTGATGTGTCGAACGTGGTGAGATTCCCAACAGAATCCATTACAATCACCCAAAGATCAGCATTCCCTTGATTGTCAAGCCCATCACCGACGGCAACATATTGGTTGCCGCGCTGAATAATGCTTAAGGCTTCATCACCAGCACCGTTCCCATATGTTTTTTCCCACTGGCGGTTTCCTTTTTTATCAGTTTTAACGATATACATCTTTTGATTTCCGCCATTTTTTTGTGATACACCGATCAAAGCAAAACCGCTGTCGCTGGTCTGTACACCCGACCAGCAAAAACTTTGCCCGATGGCAAAATGCTTGTCAATGACTGGGTTACCTATCGAATCGACCACCAAGAGCCACATGGTTGAACTGTCAAATTGAGAGCCGCCGAAAAAAGCAAAGTTGCCTTCGATTGTTGCAAGCACATCATAAGGCGAGTCGTGGACACTAGGGTCGCTGCTATATGACTTTTGCCACATCACTTTTCCGAGAGTATCTGTTCTGACGGCATAAAATTTCTCACGACTGTTTATGGTCGTATGTCCAATAAGCATACATCCATTGTCGTGGGCAATAGCACCGGCGTGACAATGTTCAGATGAACCAAAATCATAAGTTTTTTCCCAAACGAGGTTGAAAGATTTATCAAGTTTCTGAAGAATCATATCGCCTTGTGGGTCGCCTTTTGAATCGGTGTGTCCAGCCCAATAATAATTACCGTCGTTCATTTGTTTAAACCAATGAGCATGGTCGGCAAGGCTATAATCGACTTCGATCTTTTTGACAACACGACCAACGGAGTCGATCTTATACATTAATGCTTCTTCTGTTCCGGAATTTTGAATACCACTAAAACCGGCTATCAGAGCGCCATTATCCGATGTCGGTTCGATAGACCACAGATTGTCATAGACGACTCTGCCGTAGGCTGAATCCCATAATGGTTGTGCATGGTTATCAAAACGCATGACCCAATAATCAGTACTTCCCGCACCTTTTGCATCAGTACCACCGGCAACAATAAAACCCCCATCACGGGTAGATTTCACACGATAGCCATATTGATTACCGGTTCCGCCATATAAGCTCCCGGTTTGGGCGAGTAAGATTTCAGGTGTTGCAGCCCCGATTAACAGAGTGAGAATAAGTAATGATGTGCGCATAGTTATGAAAAGAAAATAATTACAAAGATACAACGATACTTGGGGGTTTGGTGTCTATACATAGATAATAACACATTCCAACTAAATTAATGCTCAGTAGGTCTAGGCACACCACCTCCAAACTCATTTTATTAATCGGAATATTTTATCAATCAACGTTCATCGTTTCATGCTCAAAAAATATTAAACAGGAGCCAAACCCAATTCAGGTTACTGCGCTTACAAAGGATACAATAAAACAACGAAGTGTTTTATATAAACCTTTTTATATTGAGGATGCAAAAGCACTATCAAACCTTGCAACAGAGTTGGGTGCCGAACAAATGCTGATGGTACTCAAAATCAATCGTCGTGATCTTCGACATCTCAAATTAGGCGATACCATCTTGTTGCCGGCTCATGCAGGGACTGAGCTTGAGTACTCTCCGTTCCCATCTCGTATTTCCGGGATTGACTCGAATAAAAAATTAATACTGGTCTCACGTCGAGTACAAGCATTCGCGACTTATGAGAATGGCGTATTAGTAAAATGGGGTCCGACCAGCACCGGAAAGAAAAAAACTCCGACACCGGATGGGATCTACCATACAAATTGGAAAGCGGAAGAAACACATAGTACCGTTGATGGAGATTGGGTATTGAAATGGAATTTTAATATTGACAACCTCGAAGGCATTTCTCTCCACGAATATGAATTGCCGGGTTATCCTGCAAGTCACAGTTGTGTGAGGTTGCTGGCAGGAGATGCAAAATGGATTTATGATTGGGCAGATCAATGGACACTCTCATCCAATAGGAAAACCGTTGCGTCACCAGGCACAGCAGTTATTGTATTTGGTGAGTATTCCTATGGGAAGACCCCTCCATGGAAACGGTTGCTTGTTGATCCGTCGGCAACGACGATTTCGCCGGAGGAATTGAAGGAAGTAATAGGGAAATATTTGATATCCAATACCTCGAAACTATCTAAAGCTCAATAACTATATATAGATATATTAAGCAGCATATAACCATGGACACGACTCCAACACCGACACCGAAAGAAACGCTACATATACAAGTCCCACCACCTGAAACCCGAACGGCAGGGATGGTACTGATCTGGAAGTGCACTAATTGTGGGGAGATATTTCATCTTGATGAAATATCGAAACTCCCTGATACTTGTCCGAATTGCAAAGCTGATCGGAGCTTCTTCGAACAAGTAATCGAAGATTAGTTTTACAGTTGTTCGCGTAACAATTCTACAACATCTCCGATCACTGCCGAAGCTGTCGGAAAACTTCCCGCACCCTTGCCATAAAGAATTTGTGGTCCGGCGTGGCGAGCTGTTATTTCTAATGCATTAAATTCATCACGAGTCGAAGCGAAGAGATGCTCGCGAGCAATAGCTTGTAGCGCTACATGAGCGTTGAGCTTACCATGGGCATCCAAAGAAGCTTCAGCAATGAGCTTGATCACCTTACCATTTGATAATTCAGTTGCAATGCGTTGTGAAGTAATGCCTTCTATACCATCTGTTTCGATCACGTCGGGTGTCATGTGTAGCCCGAACGCGTGATAGATAAGCACCGAAAGTTTTTGTGCCGCATCTTGTCCTGAGACATCCAAAGTCGGGTCAGCTTCAAGAAAACCTTTCTCACGTGCAAGGAGAAGAGCTTCGTTATAACTCAGACCCGAGGATGTCATACTCGAAAGAATAAAATTGGTCGAGCCATTTACGATTCCTCGAATAGCTTCGATCGAATCTCCGCTACGGTGATTATCCAACGCCCTCAGTACAGGTACGCTTCCACAAACGGATGCACTGTAGTGAAGATTAACTCCGTTCCGTTCAGCAAGCGTTCGTAAACGTGGCAACTCATAAGCAAGCAATAATTTATTAGCCGTGATGGTATGCTTCCTTGCTTTGAGCGCAGCTTCGATCACCGTCTGTGCTTCATAGCGACCGCCCATCAACTCAATGACAACATCAATGGATTCATCTTCAAGTATATCTGCAGGATTGAGAGTAATCAGATCAATCGGCAGATCGACTTCTCGGTCTTTCGACCCATCACGAACACAGACTCGCTCGATAGTGACATCAATACCAAAACGGTATGCAAATTCATTTCGCTTTTCGCGAAGCACACGCCAGACGCCACTGCCGACCACACCCAGACCAAACATTCCGATACGAAGTCTATCGAGACGTTTAGGGATGAACGATTCTTCGGCGATGTCAATGAATTGCTCAGATACTAATTCGCTCATAGAAGTGCCTCTTGACAATGTTGTATTGGTGTAAGTGTGGAAATAAATGGAATGAGCAATGCTGCCAACTCCTGTTGTGCGACAAGAAAGGAATCATGTCCGTAAATTGCTGAAAGCGTTTTGTACGAAGCATTTGGAAAAAAAGACGCAAATTGTTGCAGTTCTTGCTCAGGGTAGAGGATGTCAGAATCAATGCCGATACAAAGAACATCCGATTTGAAATCAGACAGTACATCTCTCAGATCAGCACATCTGTTATTTGTCAAACTAAACGATTCCATCGCCTCGGTTAAGCGCAAGTAACTTATAGGTGAGAACCGTTTGGCGATCTTTTCTCCCTGATATTCAAGATAATGTTCTACTTCAAATTTATCATCACGTGTTTCTCTTGCGAATCGTTGTTCAAATTCTGTGCTCGATCGGTATGAGATCATTCCGATCTGACGGGCAAGTTTCATGCCTGTTACTAAGGAGCCGGTGGTGTCAAGAGATGCAAACTGCTCAATCGTTTTCCGTATAATCGAGCTAAATGCTATACGCCACGCTGTATGCGAAGCCCCACAAGCAATAGAAATAATTGATTTGAACAATCGTTTTTCCAGCAATGCAAGTTCAAGCAAGACCATTGCACCCATTGATCCCCCGATGCCGATTTGTATCTGATCAATGTTTAACTGCTTGAGTGTTTTGAGTTGCGAACGAGCTATATCACCGATAGTGATCTTCGGAAAATTGTTACCATAAGGCATATCTGTTGCGGGGTTAATACTTTCAGGTCCTGTCGAGCCATAACAACTGCCGAGCGAATTACAACAGATCACAAAATATTGATCGGTATTAATTGCTTTGCCGGATCCAATAATATCATTCCACCATTCGAGAGCGTTGGCGTTGCCGGTGAGGGCATGGAATACCATGACAACATTTGAACAGGTATCATTAAGTATCCCTGAAGTAGTATAGGCGATCTCGACATCACGAATCGTTTGACCGGAGTCGAGACTAAAATCACCGATGTTGCATCGTCCGTGAGTCATTATGATATTACCTCTGCTAAAGATGAATGAGAATAAGAATGCGATCTACTCACCAAAGACAAGGCGTATTCAAGATCAGCGAGGAGATCGTCTATGTGTTCGATACCGATAGAGATACGTATTATATCATCGGTGATACCGGCGTTTGCCCGGAGCTCATCACCCATTGAGGCGTGACTCATTGTAGCCGGATGTTCGATAAGTGATTCGACACCTCCCAAGGATTCAGCAAGTGCAAAAATTTTTGTTGCCGCGAGAATTTTATTTACTTCTTTGATACCACCATTGACACGAAAACTAATGACTCCACCAAAACCTTCAAGTAATTTTGTTGCGATGTGATGGGTCGCGTGTGAAACAAGACCGGGATAAAATACTTCATTTACTGCATGATGCTTAGAAAGATATTGCGCAACGGCGTGAGCATTTGTTTCGTGTTGGCGCATACGAACGCCGAGTGTTTTGATGCCGCGTAATACAAGCCAGCTATCAAACACCCCTGTTGTTGTACCAAGTGCATTCGCCAGCCAAGCAAAACGATCACCGTGCTCTTTGGTCTTTGCAATAATCGCACCACCGACAACATCTGAATGACCATTGAGCCATTTGGTTGTGGAATGAACGACAATATCAGCGCCGAATTTGAATGGTTTAAAATTAAACGGAGAGAGGAAGGTGTTATCGACACATACTAATAAATTATATCGATGGGCTATCTCCGTAAGAGCAGAGACATCAACGACAGCGAGCAAGGGATTGCTTGGAGTTTCGATCCAAAGACATCGCGTTTTGGATGTGATGTAATTCTCAAGTTGAGACGGATCACCAAGATCGACGAAAGAAACATCAAGGGTGCCACTTGTTTTATGGTGGTTTAATAATCTTGCTGTTCCACCATAACAATCGTGGGTACAAATGATATGTGATCCAGCAGGGAAGTGTGCAAGCACTGTCGAGATCGCCGACATTCCTGTCGAGACAGCAATTGCACGTTCGCCCCCTTCGAGTTGGGCAAGAACATTTTCGAGCGTTGCACGCGTCGGATTGCCACTTCGAGTATAGTCATATCCTGTGCTTTCGCCAGGTGCGCGGAAACGGAAATTTGAAGTTTGATATAGTGGAGTACCGATGCTTCCATATTCGGAATCGGTATGGGTAGTGGCTTGGATTGCGGTAGTCTCGATGTGCATAGTCTCTTGCGATTATTATGAGTAATAGTTCTACTCATCAAGACTATGCCAAGAATGGAAAAACCGGAGTCGGTAGGTTTACAGTCGTTTTCCGAAAGGACATTCGCTCTATAGCTGGGCTAAATTTGCCGCTATAAAACGAAAAAACCTATCGGGAAGCGACCGATAGGCTATCACCGAAAGAATATCATGAAATATCCTAAGGTGTTACTTCGGCTCATCTTTCCCTTCACATCTTCGAAGATGATCTTGGCAGGATTTAGCACCTTGACTTGAAGTTTCCCCCAACGGTTGCTACAGCTTCACAGGGCCTGTCCCTCGGCTGTTCTTGATGAGTAACAGTCGTACAACTATTAATACGAAGTGAAAAGTTTCCGCGTGGTTGTTATCGAATCATTAAACTCGTTTAGTTAATCTCACCACACATTTCCCATCTTTGAAATCAAAATTGATCTCATCGACGAGATGGTGCATCAAGAAAATACCGAGTCCGCCCGGTGCATGAGCTTCTATTCTTCTGGAAATGTCATCTTTGTTTGGAAGGGTAGGATTAAATGGCTCTTCGGCTTCCCAAGAAATTTCGATAACTACTTCGGAGTGGTTATGATCAGTGCCACAACTACAACCTATGGCAGTCGGATGGTGAGTGGCAACATGCCGAATAACATTGGTCGCAGCTTCATCAACAGCAAGTTCAATGTTGCGGAGCGTCTCTTCGCTAAGCCCCATCATCGCACCGGAATGCCACACGAATGCACGTAGCTCCGCAAGCACCGAAGTATCGGCAGCAAATGAACGGATCTCAATAAACTCTTGCGACATTATTTATTAAATGATTCTACCGCCTCGGCAATGGTCGGGGTAATTGTAAAGACGACCGGGAAGCCAAGTAGATCAAGCACATGATAAATTTTTTCGGGCACGAGAGCAAACTTCATATCTCCTCCATCGGCGCGGACATCTTCGATGAAGCCCATCAA
>JANYDV010000026.1 GCA_025363505.1 Bacteroidota bacterium | reverse complement strand
CGATCTACTTTTATCGCCGATACCTAAGCCATTGCTGGGAAGAATATCGCTATTGATCGTTACGCTCGGGTTCGGACGGAGTCCTGCCGTGAGCACATCGCCATCCGCTGCGACGCTTTCATAACTGAGAGCGTGCAGTGTGGGGTTGTTATGAATTGCTTCTTGAACTGCTTGAAAAAGGGTAAGTCGTTCCGCCGCCGGCGTCTGAGCATCCATCGTACCCTTTAGCATCAGAAAGGTGCCGACGAACGGAACGAGCTTACACACAATTGTTGATCTTAATGATTGTATCATCACAATATCGTTTTGAAATGGGAGACTATCTTGAACGATTGCTTGACCGTAATTATATCAAGCACGTCAGCCCGATAAATGCGCAAGCATTCGTCGGTTGGTGATTGGAAATACAATAGGAATTAGATCAGGATCTGCTGGAAGGAGATGACGCGATCAATTGTAGTAATCTCTTGATCGGGAATCCGATCAGAACTCAGAGTAGGCTCTACGACGTGTTGGGATACCAGTGTAGAAAGTTGGGCGTCTTCTATTCCTGAACTATCAACATCCTCATAGACCGATGTGCGAACAGTAAAGTCTTTTACAACGGTGGTCTTATGAAAACTGAGTTGTTGATCGTTGGTCGGGATCGAAGCTTGATCAAAAACCGAGCTGTGTGTGCCGGAGTCGGTGTTGAAGAGGGAATCGCTGATAGCGACATCATCAACAAAATTGACTTTCTCGGAGAACGAAGCGATGAGCACATCAAGGTTGATGCTATCACTCACGAACAAGAATAAATAAGCAACTAAGAGTGTATGCGAACACAGGCGAAACAAGCTAAATTTCGCTTGCTGCTTCGGCTGTTTCGAAATACTATTTCTTATCGCTTGAATCATTTGATATGTTGTAAAGACGCTTTAGCAAGAAAAAAGTTTCAGAGCACTGCTCGTTTACCATAACTTCGTTGGAAAAGTATGTTGTTGATTGGCAGATAATGTACTTCATTGGCAGCCAATATGTCTCAATTGCCCCGAGTTTGATAGGGAACTGTAATTCTTCAGATTGCCTTTTGTGAATTGTTGTTTATATAAAATGGAAGGGTGCGAGAGTGGTTTATCCGGCTCGCTTGGAAAGCGTGTGTGCGGGAAACCGTACCGAGGGTTCGAATCCCTCCTCTTCCGCAGCTAAGTTTCCTCTATAAAAAAACTGTGTTATAACACTTTTAGCGGTATCTTTACTAATTAATTGTGTTATATTTGTAACTGTGATTTACTTTGTGCTTAGTTGCAGCCAAAGAAATGCCCTTTTTATACAATGCCCCCGTACTACAATGAAGACGACCATAAAAACGATTCCTTTACTTTGCGCGACTTTAATCGTATCATTAGGACTTTTTTCGTGTAAAGACTCCTCTACCGGCACAGTGACTGAGCCCACTCAGACACATACTCCTCATTCGGGTGCCATGATCGCTGGTCTTGGCTTTGAAATAGATAATAATTGTCCTTTAGCAATAGATTCTATTACAGTAGGAATGTCCGGGACACGCCAAAATCTTTCAATAGGTGCTTATACAGAGCAAACTTTTACTGTTGAATCAGATGTGACCGCAATGGAGATCTATGGACAACAGATTTTTGCTAATAGCGAGACCATCATCTATCTTCCCGATGGTACAAAAGTGAAAGTTACCTGGATTGGTAATATAGTAGTCGTTGATACACTGACTTTAATTTAGGCAACACTACATTTTTTGTATTACCCCGGCCTGTTGTTTTTCCTCCAACATTGAGATAATCGTTTCCCAGAGCCAATCGAACGGTAATATCTGAAGACCGTCCTGCACCTCTGAGACATCGGCGGTACTTATGTTCAATCGTTCAAAATACTTTTTCCCTTTCTGAAATGTTATTTTGGGATCGAATGAATTTGCTTCCATAATCTGGAGCATCTTAAAAAATAGTGCACTTCTGCGATTAGTACTCACCTGCAAATATCTATTGCGGTAAGTTCTCAGAGCATCCATACGCCCGATGATCGCCCCAAAATCATTTTGCTCTAAGAGCAAAACTACTTGCAAAATCAAGATAGCGATATTGTAGCCGCGTTTGTCTTTTTTAAATGTAGGGACCGTCTTCAAATATTTTTGAAGATCAACCTTTTGACGTTCTTTGGAAACAGCGGTCGAGGATGTTTGTCGAAGTGCAAAATTGACATAGAGTTCAAAAATCTGCCATTTCTCCTTGGTCTCCTCCGGTAAAAATTGATACCGAGGATGATTGATCGCTTCATTATAGACGGTCTCAGCTTCGGGAAAGTGGAACGTGTGCATTTCTAATAGAAAACGAAGCTCCATCACCAGATACCAATTTCCCGTCCCTTCCGGCATCAAGGGCATACATTTCTCTGCGGTTTCTTTTCCTTTGGCATAATCTCTCAAATGCAAGAAACAGCTTAGTTCTTGTATATAGAACTCCCCATAAAGAGCCTTGAAAGCGATATGCTTGTTATTATCAAAGTACTTAGTCGCTTCGGTTGATGCAACAACAGCTTCTTGGTATTTTTGGAGAATTTGCAGCACGAAGGTTTTTACACGGAAATAGTACTGATTGAAGATGAATGAGTCGCAATCAACTTTATATCCTTCTAGCTCATCGAGATATTGTGTTGAGACCTCGAATAGATCCGGTTGCTCAGCAGCTGATCGGGTAAAACGGATTGTAAGACGTTCGAGGAGTTCTTGTGCGCGGAGTTCACGCTCATAGTTCTTTAATAGTACCTGCAACTCATTGTCATGCTTATTGTATTGACGTTCGGAGCCGCTAAAACGGCTATAATTTCTTAAAAAAAGGGTGAATTGGACGGCATTAAGGGTGAAATTATACTTATTTGCTTGTTTTAGGGCGCTTTCGGTTAGTTTGATCGTACTATTGCGAGCACCAAAAGCAGAGAG
>JANYDV010000016.1 GCA_025363505.1 Bacteroidota bacterium | reverse complement strand
CAGCATCTTGTAAATGCAACTGTTGGGCAGGGCTATGATGCGTCCGATGCGTTGCGCGAGCATATCGACAGCCCGAACCCCGAGCAATCGTTTAATCATCTGCTCAAACAAACCGCGCATGATTACTTCACTCACGGCTGGCATGCGGTGCATGTCTTGCGTGGTGATAGCACCGCGTGTTTTTGGCACAGCCCCGCGATCAAGACTCGCGTGAAGGTTGATCGGCAGACGCTGAAGAAATCGTATGTGCGATTTGAATACGAGCCGTGGCTCGGATGGATGAGCTACATTGAAGAACCCGAGTTTGGCATCGAAAATATCAACAGCGGGGTTCGGATGATGAACAATCTCTCGCGCAGTGGCAACAGATACTACGGCGAGCCGGACTACATCAACATCAAAGGCATCCTGCTCTTGAATTGGTCTATCGTCTCGGCGGCAATGCGTTGGTTCGAGCAAGGGTTGATGTCCGATCTTGCAATTATCGAAAAAGGTATGGGTCGTGAAGATGAAGAAATCTCCGCGATGAAAGACTACCTCGGTAAAAGCATGAAGGGCGTTGATAATGCTCATAAGATTTTATATATGCAGGTTGCGCCCGATGAAAGCGTTGAGTTCAAAGAACTCTCGAGCGACTTTCCGGGCAAAGAATCTTCCGAACTCAAAGCGGCGAACCGTGATGAGATCATTACCGGTCACGGACTCTATCCTCGTTTGGTCGGTGTGGCAACCGCAGGTGCACTTGGCGGTACCAATGAGGTGCAGGCACAGTTCGGTGCGTTCAAGAAGCTTGTTGCCGATCCTATTCAGCGCGACATCGAAGAGTGGTGGCAGTTTTTATTTCGTGATCTTGGCTTTCCGGATTGGCAAACATTTAAACTTCGCGCACTCAATATCGTAACCGACAAAGAAACGATGGATGTCTATACCGCAGGCGTCGGAGCGCAGATTATACCGCTCGAAGAAGCCCAACAAGAGTGGCACGCCGAGAAATCGGCACGTAATATGATCGGCTATCTTCGCCGACTCCGAAAGGAGCTTTTATGATACACAACAACGAACAGCGCAAAGAAGCGCGTGAGTTATATGTGCGATCGAAGATTCGCAACCTTACACAGCTTGAACAACTCACCGGCATTACGCGCACGACATTGCGCAAATGGAAGGATGATGAGAATTGGGATGCCACAGCAGAGTCGCTCGATGTCGATCCGCTTGCGATTCTTTCATTGTACCAACGACTCGAGTATAAACTGCTGCTTGAGATCGAAGCGATTGAATTAAGTGGACAGATACCCGCCGATACCACTTTAAAACGACAACAGTTCTATCGAAAGATGGCACAGTCGATTGATGCACAGTATGATGTGAACGCATCGGTGCTGCGGCTTGCCGAGAAATTGATCGACTTCGTTTCGGCGATGCCGGACTTCGTCGGCAAAAGTGCATTCGTTGAGACACTCTCGAAGATGTTACCCAAATTTATTGAATATGTAATCCATGGCAAGCGTCACAGCTAACATCGTCGCATCGAAACGCGAGCGGGCATTTGCCAAAGAGAAGAAACGTATCCTCGCCAAGCTTGCGATGTTGCGTGAGTTCGGCGATACTTCCGACGAAGCCAAGCGCGAGCGCATTGCAAGGTGTTCGGGCAAAGAAAATCTGATTGCATTCGGCAGAACATACCTTCCGCATTATTTTAATACCAAAACGCAAGCCGAGTGGCACGCGCAATATATCAGCACGTTTACCACTGTCGAAGAAGTGCATACGTTTATCGCGCCGCGCGGTGATGCGAAGAGCACTATTGGTTCGTTTGCCGATCCATTGCAAGATTGCTGTTATGGGCTCGAAGAGTTTATTGTCTTGGCGATGGAGAACAAGATGAAAGCCACGATGCAAACATGGCGCATACTGCTTGAATTAAAATACAATCCATTGCTCATTAATGATTTCGGACATTTGATTGACGATGAGCAGGCGAAAGATAATTTCGCAACGATCGCATCAGAGAAGCATCCGAAGTCAACGCGCATTGCCGCACTCGGCGGCGGACAGTCAGCGCGAGGGCTTGTTTCGGGACCATCGCGACCATCGAAGTTTATTTGTGATGACATCGAAAGCCGCAAGGTAGCTCGGTCGCCGAATATGGTCGAGGAGACGGTTGATATTATCAACAGCGACTGGATGTATTGTATGAAAGCAACCGGTTGGAAATTTCGGATCGTTGGTACGATGATCTGCCGAGGCTCGGTGCTCGATACCTTGCGCAAGAACACCGAAGACAAGCATCATCACTTCCGCGCTATTGAGAACCTTGGCACACCCAATGAGCGCAGCACTTGGGAAGAGCACGAACCGCTGGCGTTGCTGAAGAAAGCAATGAAGCGCGGCATCTCGAAATTTATGGCGGAGAAGCAAGGCGAGCCGATGGAGAACGACGGCTTTATTCGTCAGGAATGGTTGCGACACTGGCGCGAGCTTCCGCATGATCTTGATCGGTCGAAGATTGACATCATTGTTGATCCGTCGTATTCGGCAACGGGCGACTATAAAGCGTTCGGCATCATCGCACCATACAAGTTTGATTCGAAGAACAGTGCCTTCGGCGACTGGAAAGATACCAATGGTGTGCCGTTCGAAGAAGATTTGTACGACATCATCATTGATGTTTATGATCGGCGTGCATCGAATATCGAGTTTATGAAATCGTTGTATGAATATTATCGTCGTTATCGTAGATC
>JANYDV010000317.1 GCA_025363505.1 Bacteroidota bacterium | reverse complement strand
CTCCGGTCTTGCGACATTCCGCAAGGCGATCGAAGCGGGATTTCGAGATATCCGGAATCTGAAATCATTTTTGGAAGACGAGGTCGAAGGCATCGGCACGCTTAAAGGTACGCCTGAGTGGGAAGCGGCGCGGGAGATGGTGGAAAAGATAGAAACTGAAGAGGCAGCGAAAAAAAATGGCTGATATATTTATTTCATACTCATCGAAAGACAAAGAAAAAGCTGATCAGCTTACGGAGCTGCTCGTCTCTGCGGGACTTTCGGTGTGGATCGATCAATCGGGAATTGATGCGGCGACGAGCTGGAGCGAGGAAATAGTTGATGCGATTGATTCTTGCAAAGCATTTATTGTGATGTTAAGTCCGAACTCCATCGAATCACATAATGTAGTGAAAGAAGTTTCACTTGCATCGGAGAAAAGGAAGAAAATACTTCCGCTTGATCTTGAGCCTGTCGAAATTCCGAAGAACTTACAATATGCGCTCGCCGGTATTCAGCGCACTTCGATAAAGATCGAACACGAACACACCGGCAAAGCCATCAAAGCATCAACCCACGAACGATTTCACAAACAATTTGCGCTGGAGTGGCCCAATTATGCGCGGTTGTTTAGTGAAGTTATAGTCCCAAAATAGCAATTTTGGATCTGTAACGAATTGCTTGGTTTTGCGTTATGAAACACTTCTGTATCCATTTTTTTAAATACATCGTCATATGAAGCAAATCTTACTTCTTGCGGTTTTGGTGCTGAGTAGCGGCTTAGGTATTGCCCAGCCGAAATCATCTGATCCCCTTCCGAGCGATCCGGCGGTCAGAACCGGGACTCTTCCGAACGGATTGAAATATTACATTCGCAAAAATGTGAAACCCGAACATCGTATGGAATTGCGTCTTGCGGTCAAGACTGGTTCGACGATGGAAAATGACGATCAGCAAGGTCTCGCCCATTTTTGCGAACATATGCAATTCAACGGGCTGAAGCATTTTCCGAAAATGGAGTTGGTCAATTTTCTCGAAGCCACCGGCGTGCGATTTGGTGCTCACTTAAATGCGTACACCAGTTTTGATGAAACGGTGTATATGCTCCAGCTTCCGACCGACAGCCCGAAAGTAGTAGATAAAGGAATGTTGGTCATGCAAGATTGGGCGGGCAATGCGACGCTCGATCAAGATGAAATTGACAAAGAGCGCGGCGTGGTGCTCGAAGAGTGGCGCTTAGGACGCGGCGCCCAAGAGCGTGTGCAAAAAGTCCATCTGCCAAAAGAGTATGCTAATTCTCGTTATGCGATTCGCTTGCCTATCGGTAAGCCCGAAGTGATCGAGCATTGCAGTTACGAAACGCTCCGCAGTTTTTATCACACTTGGTATCGCCCTGACTTGATGGCATTTGTTGCCGTCGGTGATTTTGATGTTAATCAAATGGAGCAGATGGTGAAGAATACCTTTTCGCCATTGACCAACCCTCCTAACGAACAACCTCGCACGATCTATACTGTGCCGCCACATCAAGGTTTGGTTGTTTCGATTGCGAGTGATTCTGAGTTGCAAGCTAACGTTGCGCAGATTGTGTTCCAACGCCCTGCTGATATGATGGTCACCTACGGTGACAGCCGCGAACAATTGAAACGACAATTGTATGTCGGGATGCTTAACAGTCGTTTGCAAGAACTGCAGCGCAAAGGCAATTCCGAAATGTTGTTCGGCGGAGTCAATGACGGTGTGGATGTCGGTGGTATCAGTGAATACGGAATGTTTGCCGTTGTGAAGCAGAAGTCTATTAAAGAAGGTGTTGGCGTGGCGCTTGGCGAACTCTACCGAGTAAAAAATACGGGCTTCACTGCTACCGAACTTGAACGCCAAAAAATTGATTTGCTTCGCTCGTACGAAACATCGTACAATGAACGCGACAAAACCGAATCGGGTAATTATGTTGGTGAGTACACTCGCCATTTTTTACGCAAAGAAGCGTTTCCGGGTATTGTGTATGAATATGAGCAAGCAAAAGCAATGATGCCTTCGGTGACACTTGCCGATGTGAATGCGCTTACAAAAACATTGCTCGTTGATGCCGCTCCGGTCTTGATGCTCTCGGTCAAAGAGAAAGCCGGAATGGTTGTACCGACCGAAGCAGAACTTCGTCATGTCTTTGATAGCGTCAAGGGCGCAACCTTTAGTGCATACGAAGATAAAGTAGTCAATGAACCGTTGCTGAAGAAGCATCCGATTCCCGGGAAGATCACCAATACAAAATCCATTGCCGATCTTGGAGTGACCGAGTGGACACTTTCGAATGGTGCAAAAGTAGTCATCAAGCCAACCGATTTTAAGAATGATGAAGTGATGTTCTCTGCGCTGAGTCCCGGAGGTAATTCGCTTTACGGAAATGATAAATATTTATCGGCATCGGTTGCTGCCGGGATAGCTGATGCAAGTGGTTTGGGAAATTTCGATGCAACAACTCTTGAAAAAGCACTTTCGGGAAAAGTGGCAAATGTCAGCCCAACGATGACAGCCTACTCCGAAGGCTTTAGCGGTTCTGCGGCTCCGAAAGATCTCGAAACGATGTTTCAACTGGTGTATCTATATGCAACCGAACCTCGCTTTGATAAAGATCCGTTCGAATCATCAATCCATAAATTAGAATCGAGTATTGAAACACGTCAGAACTCGCCCGAAGCCGCTTATGGCGACACTTTGTCGGTCACGTTGAGCCAGCACAACCCTCGGACGATGCCAATGACCACTGAGCGCATCAAAGAAATTTCGCTTGATCAGATCAAGAATATCTATCGTGATCGCTTTGCTGATTTTAGCGACTTCACCTTTTTTATCGTTGGTAATGTCGATCTGAACACACTTCGCCCGATGGTCGAAACATATTTGGCAAGTTTGCCGACGACAGGTCGGAAAGAGTCTTGGAAAGACGAAGGCATTCGCCCGCCAACAGGACAGATCACCAAAAACGTTTATAAAGGAATCGAACCGAAGAGCCGTGTGACGATGATCATGACGGGACCGTTTGACTACACGCCCAAAAATCGTTTTATCATTCAATCAATGGCAGCGGTGCTTGGCATCAAACTTCGCGAGACACTTCGCGAAGAAAAAGGCGGCGTCTATGGTGTGGGTGTGTCAGCACAACCAATCCATTTTCCTGAATCACGCTATCAATTTTCGATTGGCTTTGGCTGCGCGCCCGATCGCGTTGATGAGCTTGTCAGTGCGGTGATGTCAAAGCTTGACACGATGACGATGAAAGCACCGGACGAAATCTATATGACAAAAGTAAAAGAGACCGAGAAAAAAGAGTATGAAGTAAACATCAAACTCAATCGTTATTGGATGAGCGGTTTAACACAAGCCTATTTTAATAACGAAGACCCCCATCTGCTGACCGATCGTAAAAACTTTATCGAATCGCTGAGCGCAAATGATATTTTTGCTGCAAGTAAAAAGTATTGCAAGACCAATAATCTGGTGAAGGTCGTATCTTATCCCGAAAGAAAAAATTAATCGGGAGCAGTGAGATTTATAGTATAAATCCAAAATTTGTCATCCCCGTGAAGACGGGCATCCAGGTTTTATCTCGATGGATTCCCGCCTGCGCGGGAATGACAGGGGAATCGTGGGAATGAGAGTTGTTCAGGCTCCTCGGGTAGTGACAGATTATGTATTAAAAAATCATGGGTAATCTTTTCATCCCATTAATCACGGTCTATTTGCGTAAGACCCATCGCACGGTCCCCTGTCCGAGTTCTGTCGAGACCCTCGTTTCGTAAATGCCGCTTGGCAGACTTTCGATGTCGAGTGGCGTGCCTGTGTGGTTTAATTTCATCTGCGTGAAGGTTTTGCGAATGACACCGAGTGCATCAACAATTTCTATTGTCGCATTGCTCACGTTGTGATCAGCAACGATCATAATATTACCACTGGTGGGATTTGGCATCACACTTAATTTCAGGATATTAAATCGGACAAGATTTGCCAGCAAGCCGCGACCACACGATGGCGATGCGCAAATATTTGCTTGTTGGTTTTTGGTAAGAATGTCGAGGCATTGCAGTGTGCCGTTTGCGCCGGTGATCGAATCAATGGTGATGGGCACACAATCGGTTGAGACCGGATAATATGAAAAGTTTGCGGTGAGTATGGTATCAATTGCCACTGCAAATCGGATGCGGTTGGCGCCGATATTTTTTTGAATGGTATGCTCAATGCCACGCTCATCATAGACACCGCGATAGATCAGCGAAGCCGTATCATAGTGTAACGTAAACTCGGCATCGAATGCACCACCGGTGTGGCGGCTGGCTATTTTAATGGCAATATCACCGCCGATGGTGTCGGTCATAGCATCGAGCATTGGCGCAATCGAAAACGTTGAGACTGCGTAAGCGTAAGCATTCATCGGCACGTCCCAGCTCTTGCCGTCGCGACCGATAATATGCACCGTTGCGCTGAGATCGCCGCTGTGCAAGGGTTTGCAGACTACAGATAGTACTGAGTCTTGCGGCAATGCACGAGAAGCTAAGCCCGTAATCACGAACGATGACGCATCAACACCCGTCACCGTGAGCGAGGTAATATCAAACGGACAAATCGAACCGAGTAGGAGCGAATCGCTAATGGTCGAGCAGACCGAAAATGAATCAGCTACGAATAATGAAAGTCGAGAAATCGTCAGCGGAGATTGTGTTGCGACGATATTAATTGGCACATCCCACGTTCTGCCATCATCAGAAATAATATGCAATGCGGCAGTGAGCGGACCTTCATGGGTCGGCGTACACTCCACGATCACGACCGAGTCATTCGGCAGTCGCGGCTGTGATGAAGTTTTCAGCGTGAATGATGACGCATCATATCCTGTAATAGTAATGCCGGTCAGATCAAGCGGACAGATAGCAGTTAGCGCAAGGGTATCGCGAAGCGACGAGCACCACAGCATCGTGTCGTTGATAAACAATGTCGTTGGTGCGATCGATAGCAATGACGGTTCGACGTAGGGCTTCATCGGCACATCGAATGTTCTGCCATCGGCGGCAAGGATATGCAAGGTCGCATCAAGCTGACCCAAATGCAATGGCGTACAATTAACAATGACAAGCGAGTCGCCGGGGAGCTGAATACTCGTGGCTCCGCTAAGGGCAAACGACGAAGCATCAGCACCGGTGATGGTAATCGAAGTGATCAGCAACGGACAGATCGCAACAATGTCAAGTGTATCACGCGAGGTGACACATGATGCAATGGTGTCGTTGATAAATAATGCTGATGGACGATGTCCGAACGGCGAGACGACTCCGCGTGCTGTGAGCGGAATGAAAAAGACACGACCATCAAGTGTTTCGATGCGCAGTGTTGCCGTCAGAGAGCCATTTCTATTTGGAGCACATTTCACAACCAACACCGAATCGGTTGGCAGCTGGTACGGTGTTTTACCAAAGATCGAAAACGAATTTGCATCCGGACCGGTGATCGTGACGCTGCGGACATTCAATGGGCACGGGGCTTTCAGGAGCACGGAGTCCAACATAAACGAACAGCTTGCCACTGTATCATTATTAAACAATATGTTGGGCGCAATAGCGAGCGGCGCAGTAATGATATTAGCCGAGATCGGGATATTCCAGAACCTGCCGTCGGAAAGTTCGAT
>JANYDV010000292.1 GCA_025363505.1 Bacteroidota bacterium | reverse complement strand
CTCATTGCTGAGGCGGCTTGTTTCGTTCGGGGGCTTCTGTTATGCACGTTACATCGACTCGACTACCCAAGTACTGAAGTAATTGAGTTCGTATGCTTTATAATCAGTGAGCACGTTCTTGATTCTATTTTTATCATCTTCATTTTCTGCCGGAATGATAAACACGAATGCTCCTTTTTTTAGGGCTGTCTCATACACGTGCATTGATTTGCGTTCGACGTCACCGTATGCTTGCAACATTCTTGCAACCTTCGCGAAGAAACCATGGTGCTTGCCATCAGGATCAAGCAACGTGACACCTTCGCGACCGTTGAGAATTTCGATTTCGTCTTCTTTTCCACCCATTTTGATCAGCGCATCAAGGACATCGCTCGCGTCCGAGCGCTCATCAATAATAGCACACACACGATGATTTGGGTAGCTCATCATGAGTTCAGGATTATTCATTAGTAGCTCTTTCATAATAGTTGTTAATATCAATAAATGATCTTCGAAAGCGCACCCCTAAGGGCGAGCAGCTTCGGGGAGTAAGATCAAAACACAGGACGAACTTACTGCTTCTAACCCATTGAGACAGCCCTCGTAAGAGGGTTGTCTCTCAGGTTGCATTATTACGATAATGACAGCTTTGCTTGTTTCGAAGTAGCTTTACTCCGTATAGATTTGATTCGCTTAGATATTTTTTTGAAGCATTTGCTTCTCTTTTTTCATAATATATGCAATGCTGTCTTTTAGTAAACGTTGTATATTCTTTATCATCTTCATTAGAAAATGTTGTTTTGGCACCGCTATGGCTCCGGCGGATTTTTTCATTGTTCTGCGAACGCCTTTTGAGGCGCGACTGACAGTACTTTTCAGACTTTTTTGAGCACGTTTCGTTGTACGTAGCATAATACTATCCTCCTTAACTATGATAATCAAAAGTGTACAGTTATAGAGTATATAGACAAACATCGTGCCACAATTTGCAGATTATGTAATGATGAATTCCTTTGAAGTGTGAATCAACAGCACTAATAGTAGCGTATCACTTTGGTAACAGTTAAGAATCACGTATTTGGTATCTTTGTAAACGGATGATTTTGCTTACTTTTACTAATAATAATCGTTATGCGCATAGCCTATTTTAATGCGACATTGGTTCAAGGCTTCGATGGTGTTACACGGGTCGTCTTTAAGATGATCGAGGAAGCTCTTTCGCATAAAAGCGAAGTAATGGCTATCAGTGCACAATTTTCGGCGACACCCGAACTCAATGCACAACTTCATAGTGTGCCGTCGGTTACATTTCCGTTACAACGATCATATAACCTTGCATTGCCCGGTTACCGAAAATTTGTGAAGGAATTACATCAGTTTCATCCTGATATTATTCATATCAATAGCCCATGCACACTGGGGTTCGCTGCGGTAAAATATGCGCGTGAGTTTCGGATTCCGGTGGTGGCAACATATCACACACACTTCCCTTCTTATCCGCGCTATTATCATTTGAATGGTTGTGAAGAAATAATATGGAAAATACAGCGCAAGTTTTATAATAATGTTGATCGCACGTTCGTACCCAGTCCTGTGATATTACAGGAACTTCAGAAGCACGGCATACAGCATACACAATACTTACCGAACGGCGTTGATCATGAGCTCTTCACCCCTACACGACGTTCAAACCAGTGGCGCAAAAACATACTCGGTGAGCACGATGATAAACCAATCGTCTTGTTTGTCAGCCGTCTTGTGTGGGAAAAAGATTTGAGGACTCTTGCGGCAATGTATGCCGAACTTCAGGCAAAACGTAATGACTTCCAGATGGTGGTGGTCGGGCAAGGTCATGCACGCGAAGAATTTGAAGCGATGATGCCGGGTGCGATTTTTCTTGGCTATCAAAGTGGCACCGCGCTTGCCGAATGTTATGCGTCATCCGATATTTTTGTTTTTCCTTCGACCACAGAAACATTTGGCTTGGTAACACTTGAAGCGATGTCATCAGGAATTGCACCGATCGTTTCAAATGCGGGTGGACAAACAGGTATTATCGAGCACGGGCGCTCGGGCTTGTTCTTCGAACCGATGAATGCCCATCAAATGAGCCAACAAGTGGAGTTACTTCTTGATAACGAGCATCAACGAAACGAAATTTTAAGAGGAGCTTTTGAACGCTCGAAAACTTTTCGATGGAATGCCGTTTGTTCCTCGCTCTTCGACCAATATTCCGATGTAATCAGTACCTACGGTAGAAAAAGTGTGGTACAATATCCGTTGGTCGGTTGAGGTATTACTTACCCGACAACCCCAATCTCGAAAAATTTACTAATCGGAGGATGAACAGATCACCAAGATTTTGTACTTCGCTGCCGGCGGTGGTATAGTTATTGATGATGATCGAAAACGCGAGTGGTTCGTTATCTTTTGTGGTGAGATACCCGCTAAGACTTCTGACACCGGTGAGCGAACCGGTTTTTGCGTGTACATTTCCCGAAGCACGACTATCGCGAAGACGCGCCGAGAGTGTTCCGTCAATACCCATCACAGGTAATGAGGAATTGAAAACAGAATAGAGTTGCGGATCGGCGTAAATTGTTTTTAACAACTGTACAAAATTCGACGGCGAGATCAAATCCATTCTCGAAAGTCCTGAGCCATCATAGAGCGCGACCTTTTCGGGATTAATCCCTGCAAGCAATAAATATTTCTTCACCGCAAGTACACCTGTTCGCCAATCACCTTTGCCGAGTACTTCTTTGCCGATGGTACGCAATAATTGTTCGGCAAAATGATTATGCGATTTTTTATTGACAATGCGTACAATCTCGCTCAGAGGTGGGCTTAGATGATTGATCAGTATATGTGTTTGGTTATAATTAATGCGCTCTTCGAG
>JANYDV010000255.1 GCA_025363505.1 Bacteroidota bacterium | reverse complement strand
CTTTCCTATTTTTATAGAGTCCGGCGCTGTCAGTGGTGTTAGTGGCGGTACGGTCGGGACCGGCGAATATTTTGCGATGTAGTCAGAATATTTGAATGCAGCTATCTTTTGGACGATCTGATTTTGAATTGCTTTATATCCGGCAACTCCGCCGTGCATATTTTGCATCGTAATAAAATAGGATGCTAACTGTCCATCTTGCGTCGAAACATATCCTGCGAGTGCTGTCACTGCATTCAATGTCCCCGTTTTGCTCCGAGCATTGTATTGCGCCGCCGTACCGATCATTCGCCCACGTGTCGTGCCATCAAGCCCTGCGATAGACATCGTTTTAATAAAATCATTATACATTTGCGAACGTCTGCGAATTCCGGCGAGCAGATCAATCACATTGTTGGCATTGGTTTGGTTTTGATGCGATAGCCCCGACCCATCGGCGCAATAACCATCCTTGCAATCGGCGTTGATAACGTTCAACCAAGACCGTATCAACTTCCGACTCCGTTCAATCGGATTGGTGGCATTCACATCCGCAATTGAAGAAAGTTTTCTGAACATTGATTCAGCAAGGTAATTATCACTGCGCTTATTAGTCACCTGCAAAAGATCGAGAAGCGGTGTTTGCTTTTCGGCAAGCGTCTTATACTCAGTAACACCTTTCGGGGGTGTGCTTGCTTTGGCGACGCCAGTGACACGAATGCCATTTTGTTCAAGTCGCCATTTCAATAGCCCTGCCATAGTCAGTGGTACATTTTTAATAGGGACATTAAAATTTCTGCACAGTCTGGCAGGAATGAGTCCTGAGATATTGATATATTGAATATCACCCTCCGGGCTTGACGATGCCGAGATATGCAATGTATAGGTCGAGCGACTACGAATACGAATTTTGCGATACTTTGCTTTTCTCCCTTTCCCTACTTTTACTCGTTTGTAAGACGTTTTTGCAGCAGCACTCGTCCCACCATGATTAATCACTCTGATATTTGCAATTGGCGGACTTACCGAGATATGAATTCCTGCCCCTTTGTGGTCGCCTGCTGTAACACGAACGGTGATCACGTTGCGATCAACAAAGAAATTTGGCGATGATGAGAGATAACCCGGCGAGGATTCTTCGTCATCAGGACTACCGTTGTCATCGGCGACAGTACTGTCATATCCTTCATCTACATATGATGTGTCTTGAAGATCCAATAATGAATCATTACCGCCGGGGTTTCCCGGGACTTCGCTATGCTCCGCAAAATATTTTTTTGCATCAGGTGTCAAAATATTATCCGAAGAAAGATCGCTGACAATATCACCTTCTATTTGATTGATACCGACAGCTTTTATTCGTTTTGCGAGTTCATCAAAATCTTGTACACGAAGTGTAGGGTCACCGCTGGGTCGGAGATAAATACTTCCAATCACCGATCCGGCTTCGACCCGCGCACTTGGGAGAAGATCAAGACGAGTTCGGAATAAATAATCACCACCCAATGCCCATAGTGTTGTCGAGGTCGTGAAAAGTTTTTCAACCGATGCCGGCATCACCATCAAATATGGATTGACCGCATAGATGGGATGCAAGGTATTGTCAGGTTCGTAAAACACAATTTTACAACTCGGTGTCATCTTACGATACGAAGTCTGAGGCAGTATTGCCGAAAGTTCTGAACGCAGACCGTTGAGTGCAATAGCAGTATCGCACTTACATCCGAGGAAAGAAATATTAAGCGGCGATCGGACAGAGTCCGGAGTGATCGGTTGTGCATTTACCGATACTGACGCTGTCACGAGCGCACAAAGAATGAATGCTGTTCGAAGAAATACTTTCAAAATATTTTTTATTGAGCCATTACACTAATAATACCGCCGGTCGCGCTCAATGCTTCATTTAGTTTGTGGGGGTTTGTTCCGCCTGCCTGTGCAAAGTTTGGTCTGCCACCACCTTTTCCTCCTACTATCTCGGCTACAGCACCCACGAGTTTCCCCGCTTGAATTTTCTTTCCTTTGGCAATATCATCACTGACGATTGCAACAAGCGAAGCCTTGCCATCGATGTTTGCGCCCAGAACAATCACCGCACCATTCCCGATGCCGGTCTGTATCATCTCCGCGAACCCCTTTAATTCTTCACCGTCGCGTGCTTGGACAAGCGTTGTCGCAAGACGAATGTTCGTCCCTTTCAGTGGTAGCGCGCTTGCGACGATCGCACTTGCCTCATCTTTACGCGAAGCAAGATTGAGCTTTGCAATATCCTTTTCGAGTTTGCGTTTGTCTTCTTCGAGTTGTTCACGCTCGCGAGAAAGCTCATCAAATTTTGTCAGTTGCTCACTGATATAACGCTCGATGCCCCGACCTGTCACTGCTTCGATACGACGAGTACCGCTGGCGATACTGCCTTCGTGTACAAACTTGAACAACCCAATCTCAGAAGTATTTTTGATATGTGTTCCGCCACAGAACTCGCGAGAGAACGGACCGAAATCTACAACATTCACGTGCGACCCGTATTTATCACCAAAGAACATCAACGCTCCCATCTTCTTTGCTTCTTCAAAGGGAATGCTGCGATGATGAATCAGCGGAATAGCTTCGCGTACTTTTTCATTAACAAGAGCTTCGATGTCCCGAAGTTCTTGTTCACCTACTTTTTGAAAATGAGAGAAATCAAAACGAAGACGATCTTCAGTCACCAACGAACCTGCTTGATGAACGTGCTCGCCTAAAATCAATCGCAAAGCCGAGTGCATCAAATGCGTTGCCGAGTGATTGCGCATAATGTCGTATCGGCGAATCGTATCAACTTCGGCAACAGCCGAAGTACCTTCAGCAATCACCGCTTCTTCAGCTTCGATGATGTGTGCAATGGCTTGCCCGCCGGCAAGTTTGCGAACATCTAATACTCGATAAGGGTCAGAGCCCAACATCAACATTCCTGTATCCGAAATCTGTCCGCCGCTTTCGGCATAGAATGGTGTCTTATCAAGAATGACAACATCACCTTCGGCATAGATCACTTTAGCATTTGACTCAAGCTGATCGTACCCCAAAAACTCTGATGAAACATTGAGTGTATCGGTGCTTGCAATTTCTTTATGCTTCTTTGCATTATGAACGCGCTTGCTCCGGCTTTTTTGCTCATCAAGTAGTTCAGCGAAGCGTTTCATATCAACACTCAAACCACGCTCATCAACAAGTACTTGTGTAAGGTCAATCGGAAAACCAAATGTGTCATACAGTTTGAATGCATCTTCTCCGCTTATTGACTTACCACCTTTCGATGTGATGTCATCAAAAAGAGAAAGTCCGCGATCAAGTGTTACATTAAAACTTTCTTCCTCGGCTTGAATGACTTTATAAATTAAATCTCTGCGTTCGCGAAGTTCCGGGAATGCTCCACCCATAGTATCTACAACTATATGCGAAAGGTCACAAAGAAAGGGTTCAATAAATCCCAATTTTCTTCCATAACGAGCGGCACGACGTAAGATGCGACGT
>JANYDV010000208.1 GCA_025363505.1 Bacteroidota bacterium | reverse complement strand
CGAAGCCACACCGATCTCGGGACCGGCGTGTATATAGACTCCGCCATCAGATTCGCGGGCAATCATGGAGCCGACGACATTTACGATGCCGTATGCTTTTGCTCCTTTGCGCTGTCCTTCGCGCATTGCGGCAAGTGTATCGGCAGTTTCACCTGATTGCGAAATGACGAGCATAATATCGTCGGAGTTAATCACCGGATTGCGATAACGAAATTCGCTTGCATACTCGATATCCACAGGGATTTGCGCAAGTTGTTCTAACATATTCTTGCCGATGAGACCTGCGTGATAGCTCGTGCCACATGCCGAGATAACGATACGTCGAGCTCGTCTGAACTCAGGCAAGGCATTGCGCAGACCGCCTAAAATGGTAGTGCCTTCGTCTTCGATCATCCTTCCGCGCATCGCATCACGAACGGTTGATGGCTGTTCGTGAATTTCTTTGAGCATAAAATGCTCGTAACCGCCTTTTTCGATTTCTTCGAGCTTGATCGTAATTTCTTCGACGGTTTTATTGACGACGATATCTTCGATCGTACGCGTCTTGACGGAATTGATCGTGACCGTAGCGATCTCACCATCAGAAAGATAGATTACATTACGAGTGTGCGCTACGATAGCCGAGGCATCGCTGGCGATAAAATTTTCATTATCACCCACACCAATCAAGATCGGCGAACCCTTGCGGGCACAGACAATCTCACCTGGGGAGTCTTTTGCCAGTACGCAAACCCCGTATGCTCCGACTACTTCGTTGAGTGCTAAGCGTACAGCTTCGGTGAGGTTTGTGTCTTTTGAATAAAACTCGCCAACCAAATGTGCCAATACTTCGGTATCGGTTTCGCTTTTGAAAGTATGTCCACGCCCGATGAGCGTTTTTTTGATCGAAGTATAATTTTCGATAATGCCGTTATGAAGCAGTGCAATATTACCGCTTTGGTCGGTATGGGGATGACTATTGACATCACTTGGTGCACCATGCGTTGCCCAACGAGTATGACCAATACCGATAGTCGCAGTAGTAGCACTATGTCGAAGTAATTCTTCGAGAACTGTGACTTTGCCGGCTTTTTTGAGAATCACCAAGCTATCTTCTTCGGGGCTGCCCTTGGCGCCTATCTGCTCGATCGTTGCAATACCGGCAGAATCATATCCGCGATACTCCAAACGTTTCAATCCGGCAAGAATAATTGGTCTTGCTGTACGATTCCCGATATATCCGACAATGCCACACATAATTCGACAAAAATAAAATAATCCACCACTATAACGTATTTCTGAAAAAACTGTTACTCTCGTAAGCGAAGATATTTAGGGTACTTGTTTGTGACGAATTCGAAGTCAAACCGATGTGATCCTGAACTTGTCATAAAGCGAACTATGAAGTCAAAAGACGAATACAAAAAGCATTACGTATCATTGCAGGTATGAAATACGCCTTACTGATAGAATATGACGGTAGCGATTTTGCGGGTTGGCAAGTACAGCCTCGTGTCAGGACTGTGCAAGGTGAACTCGAAGAGGCGTTGAAAACATTATTCGGAATACCGGTGACTCTTTTTGGGTCAGGAAGAACCGATTCCGGCGTTCACGCTCGGGCAATGGTGGCACATTGCGAGCTAGAACTCACTGAATTGTTGCCGATCTGGAAATTAACTGAAGCCTTAAATTCACTTACCGGACAAGATATTGCTATTCGTGAGATTCGCGAGGTCAATGAAGATTTTCATTCACGGTTTTCTGCACTCGAACGAACCTATCGCTACTCTATTATCAAAAAAAGAAAAGTAGCCATTGGAAGGCAATACAGTTGGTGTATAGCAAATGAATTAGATATGAATGCAATGGGTATATTGTTTACATCCCTTGTTGGAGATTATGACTTTACATCGTTTTCTAAGAATACCGAAGATGTTGAACATTTTCGCTGCATAGTCTCACAGGCGCGGATGGACGTTTCTGATGAAGAGATAATTCTTTGGATCAGCGCAAATCGTTTTGTTCGCGGAATGGTCAGGGCACTTGTGGGTGCTGTGGTAGAAGTGGGCAAGGGAAGACTGAGTGCTGAGCAATTTGAATTATTATTAAAAGAACCCGTCGAGGCAGACCGCGCACGCTATTTGGCTCCGGCACACGGACTGACGTTCTGGGGAATTCGATACCGGGAAGAATTTGGATTGTGGGCATAATTGTGCGGAGTTTGCTTTTGGATGTTATCAAAATAGATGCTTGAGATGGAGACAATGGCATTGGAGTGCCTTCGAAATCTCAGAACACGAGTTCGCACAAAATTTTATTCGGGTCAAATTTTAATCCCAACTGAATTTTATCGCTGATATGTTTGTAAAGTAATTGTGACCAAACGAATTGTCATTGTTCTCGTTCTGCTTTTAAGTGCTCGCCTGAGTTATTCGCAACATATTGCGAATTATGCCGGCGAGTTTTTGCAGCTTGGTGCAGGCGCACGTTCGCTGGGGCTTGGCGGTGCTGGTATTGCTATTTCAGAAGATGTGACAGCAGGCTATTGGAATCCTGCCGGGTTGGTGATGCTTGATTACCCGATGATCGGCGGAATGCACGATGCAAAGTTTAATAACACGGTGCAATATGATTATGGCGCGGTCGCATTTCCGCTTGGGCGATCTGCCAGCGTTGCACTTTCGGTGTTTCATATCGGTATTAATAATATTAAAGATACCCGCAATGCGTTTATAGACCGCTCAGGAACAGGGACTTTTGATGGAGAAAATTACCTTGATTACACAAAAGTCAAGACCTTCGGCAATTATGATTGGGGTGTGTATCTTTCCTACGGTCAAACAAAAGATTCTACATTTTCTTATGGCGCTTCGGTAAAGTTTATCATTCGCAAACTTGATGCCGATAACAAAGCAACGGGTATCGGTTTCGATGCCGGTGTGCGCTATAAGCCGATGCCGAACCTGACACTCGCGGCTGTAGGACAGGATATTACGACAACGTTGCTTTCTTATACATCAGGTACAAAAGAGTTAGTATCGCCGACGCTCAAAATTGGCGCTGCATATTCGATTGATCTATTCTCGAATATGATGCACACGATTATTCCGATTGCTGATCTGGATATTCGCTTCGAAGGAAGAAAACAAATTTCTGAAGTATATTTGGGACCATTGAGTGCTGATATACACTTAGGACTTGAATATCAATTCAAAAATATTGTTGCCATTCGAGTGGGTTACAGCGATACAAAAGCATTAACACTTGGTGCAGGCATCCATCTCCCAAAACTGTCGATCGACTACGCCTTCCAAAAATTCGACGCCCAAGATCAGTTGGGTAATAGCCACAGAATTAGCTTCGCCTTCTCGCTCGAACGAGAAAAGTGGAAACGCATCCAGTAACTCCATCGCGTTTTTCTATTTCCGATATGATCGCTCCGACGGAAATTTGATCGACAATGCGGCATAGGGGTGCTCAAATTATTAAATCGTCAAATAAATGTGACGGGCACCTTGACAAGAGTCAATAGTTGTTGTATATTTGTAGGTGAAAGCAAAAGCACCATTGGTGCAAGTCCCTACATTTTGAAACACCTCTACCACCTCATTAGGAAAGAATACAACTATGTCAATATATAATGCTTCCAACAGAAAAGAATGGCAGATCGCAACAGCGTTTACCGCAGCAGTATCGCAAGAGGTCGAACGAGACCATAATATTGCTTTTGAAGATATTAGCGTGTTCGTCGGGCAAAGTGTCAGGGAGAATACGCAATGTGCTTTTCGTAAGGCACTGCGATTGATAGATCTTGATCTGTACAAAAAAGTCTTAGTCATCAATACCAGCGTCCGTCAACATTGGGCACTTCGCGAGGCGCGGGAAATAGATAGCGATCGCATTGGAGACCAACTTTCAAAGCCGGTCACGGTTATGGGTGTTCCCTGTGGCGATCTGTGTAAAGAGTTTGAAGCTATTGGCTCAATAATCTCGCGGCATAAGATTGGCGCAGTAATAATTAACTCTTGGGAATTTGCCTCTCGTGATGGGCGCTATAAAGATAATCTGTTGTATCAACTCCGATGCCTAATTGAGTCACAGGGGGTGTCGGTTATTATTTATTCTCACTTTACGAATGTGAGCGCTGTGGATATTGGTATTCCAAAGCGCGGAAGTATCGGCAAGCTCTCGGCTATTGCAGGCTTGATCTGCAGTACCAAGCACGATGAAGAACTTGCTGCAAAAAAGGAAATGGACTGGAGCATTGCAAACACTGAAATTACCGATGAAGTCAGAAGAACCTTCAAGCCTGTGATTGTCGAAGAGCCGATAAGCGAAGAAAAATCTGAACAATATATTAGTGCTGATGGCAAAATTGATTGTAGTGACAACGAAGAAGAATCTGTAATTTCCGAAGGGACTACTATTACCGATCTTTCCACTTTCCTGAAACGATTCAACAGAGAACAGGAGGCTCCGGCAGAAGCCGAACACGAAGTTGAAGAATTAGAATATGCGTAAACTTAGAATGTTGAAAACAAAAGGGTTAGGGTCTCTCCGAGGAGGCAACGAGAAATGACAAAAGTGTTTAGCAACTTTGGAGATATAGGCGTGTTGTTTAACTGTAGAAGTAACTTAATAGATGCATCGTCAACGATATGAAATATTTACTGTTTTTTCTTGTGGCTTTGATGGGCAATTCATTGTTCAATAGGGATGTCTTTGCTCAATCCAAAATATTTGATTCGATCACATTCCAGTTGAATGATCTTCCGGTCACAGTTACCACCACTGGTGATGGTGCGCCAACTCTTACGTCACAGGAAAT
>JANYDV010000171.1 GCA_025363505.1 Bacteroidota bacterium | reverse complement strand
TTGCAACATTCCCGGTTTGCGTTCGTCGAGGGTGCGATAAACACTTGTCACCTTGCCGATGACGCTAAAGCCGCTGTCTTCGTCAATCTCAATATTTTTGAATTTTACATTAGCAGGTTCCAGGAAGAAATTCTTGCCTTTCTTGCGGAAGGTCTTGACCGTAGCCGAGTCATCAAGCAGTGCAACGATAATATCGCCGTTTTCGGCAGTGGCTTGTTGACGACAGATGACATAGTCGCCATTCATAATACCTTTGTCTTTCATACTCTCGCCCTGAACCCGAAGTGCGAACACTTTGCGTGTCTCTGAGGCTGGTTTGTAAGCAAGCCAACCTTCGATGTGCTCGACGGCGAGAATGGGCGCACCGGCTGTGACACGACCGATGACAGGTATCGAGCCGCCTGATGCCATTGGCGATCGAACCGGCATTACCGAGCGTGAAAGACCCACACCGCCTCGAGTAAGGAAGCCTTTCTTGACTAAGGCGTCAAGATGTTTCCGTACCCCGAAGGTAGAAGTAACCCCGAGGGCATCGGCAATCTCCAATATAGAAGGTGGATAGCCCGAAATATCAATAAATTCTTCGATGAAGCTTAATACTTCCGTTTGTCTCGGTGGCAACTCCCCCCGATTGGGAAGCTCCATTGCCGTTTTTGACCGTGAAATCGTTGTTTTTGCCATTATTTGTCCCTTTCGTAAATAGGTGCTCATTAAAGCACGTACTAATATAAGCAACTTCTACGGCAAATCCAAATTTAAATAGGTGCCCGTAATATTAAATGTTTGATAGCCCCGGAATTACTACTTTTGCGAAATCTCCCAAGTCATTGACAATTATGAATTTCCCCACTTTTCCCCAATTAGGATTTCGTTAAATTATTTCGTATCTTGCATTCCCGAGTTATGTCGGGGGCATTAACAGTGCGTTATTTCTTTTGCATAATTGATGAGATACCAAGTCACGATGGTGCATTATTTAAGAGTATTGCCGGTATTAGTATTGCTTATTTGTGTCAGTAGCGCGAGTAAAGCATTCGAAACCAATAGAGTATATTCAATCGCAAATCCTTATGGGTCTGCAACGACGATCCAAGCGATTTCTGTTGCTGATACCGAACATTTCGCCGTAGAATTGCTTCGCCCATTGCCGTTCGTTGTTGCCGAAAACGGAACGATCGACTTTCGGGTCACCGTCAAATCTCGTGACGGCGTTACGCATTCTACGCAAGTATTTTTTAACAGCGAAAACAAAGTTTCATCATATACCATTGTCTTAACATCTCCGTACGAACAAAACGGAATACAAGTTGCCCAGCCCCCTCACTCGAAGCCCGCATATCCGAATCCGGCGAAGAATAATTGCATCATTGATGTAGATATTCGTCTTTATCCGAATGTGCAGGTTGATGTGATTAACGACGTCGGTGGCAGAGTCATCGGCGTCGTACAACCGGCAGGGGACAAACTCATTCTTGACTCCCATAGCCTCGCTAATGGAAATTATCACGTTGTGGTATTTTCAGGCGGCGAGATCGTTCGAAAAGAAGAGATTATTGTGCGCCATTAAAGGTACTTTTCACGGAGTTCGTAAAGGTAATCTACGGGCTTTGCCGGTTCGATAAAAAAACTTAAAAATTAAAGCCGTAACTGACGCTTAGTGCAATTCCACTAAAATTGGTGAGGAAATTGCCGAGTGTGCTTTCGATTCCCGGGGCAGGGTAGGGAATGATAAAGAATTTGAAGCTGGCACCAAATGTGGTTTTGGGATCTGAACCAAAATACGAGCCAATGCCTACGTTCGCACCCAAAGTTGTATGAAACGTTGAATGAGGCAACGCCGAAAAATAATCTTTTTGTCCGTCATTAGTCATCACGAACACCGGTCCTGCACCTGCAGTAATGTATGGTCGAAAGCTTTCTCCGAGGGTTGATTGCAAAAGGCGGTATTGCGCACTCACCAGTAATGGAAAAACGAAAATGCGGTTGATCTTGATCTCATTATAGGCTCCGAATTCCCGGCTACCTTTTGCCGTACCAAGATCGAGTTGGGCAATCGCACTGAGATCGGCAGTAACAATATGTCGGAAATAGAAGCCAAGACCCCATCCATAATCATTAAAAAATCCCGCGACACCCCACGAATTAAGGAATTGATTATTTTGAATATCACTTTGGTCGAGCAGCGGACGCGGTGAAGAAAAGATAATAACCGAGTCTTGGGGCGAACTTGTCGTAGGAGTACCCGTAGGCGTTTGCGCAAATACTGATCTACACAGTAAAATTACTGTCAAGATAAGTCCGTATCGTATGCTGACCTTCATCCTAAGCTTCATACTAATATGAACGGGCATTGCCGGTGGAAAGTTACATCACGAAGCAGAGATTAGGCTACACGTAATATAAAAAATTTCAGATATTCGGTCTCGGGCATCATGGTATGAACGGGGTGGTCGGCGCCGGCGCCATGTTCTTCGAGGATGGTAATCGTGCGCGCAGTGTCTGTCCCCGCATTACGAATAACATCAAGCAAGTCGTTTCTTCCGAAGTGATGCGAGCACGATGCTGTGACGAGAATGCCATTTGGCTTGAGTCGTTTGATTGCCGCACGATGAAGATCAAAATATGCTTTTGTCGCCGCCGGTATATGTTTTTTTGATTTTACTAATGACGGAGGATCGAGCACGATGAGATCGAAAAATTCGTCATTCGATCGAATAAAATCGAAACAGTCAGTTTTTACAGTTTTAATTTCAGTTGAAATAGTATTGAGCGTAATGTTATTGCTCAAGCCTTTGAGGGCATCTGCCGAACTATCAACCGCCGTGATAGAGGCAGCACCGGCGCGAGCGGCATTCAGCGCAAAGCCACCTTCATTGCAAAACAGATCAAGCACAGTTGATGTTGGCTTGATATACCTGACGATAGCTACGCGGTTGTCCATCTGATCAAGATAAAAACCGGTTTTTTGTCCTGCCAGTAACGAAACCTCGAATGTTGTGCCTGCTCGGTCATGGATACTTGTCGTTGTGTCAGAGCCAAAAACGATTCCTTCGATTTCGGACAAGCCTTCGAGTGTTCGCAAATGCGACGAATTTTTTTCGATGATCGTCTTCGGTTTGAATAACTCCTTGATCACTGCAATAATATCATCTTTGAATGCCTCCATACCTGCCGAGACGATCTGGAAGGTGATGATATCATTATATTGCTCTATCACTAAACCGGGCAACAGATCGCTTTCGCTGTGAACGAGTCGAATAGCATTTCGCTCCTTGAGTAAGAACGCACGTTTCGAAGCAGCATCAGAAATTCGCTGCTTAAAAAAAATTCTGTCAATCTCCGTCTTGACATCTCGCGAAATAATCCGAGCACTAATAAGTGAATTTGGATGATAGAACGCCAGTGCAAAGGGCTTTTTATCAAACTCGCGAAGCAAACGAACGACTGTTCCGGCAGGGAGATCCTTGCGAACATCTACTAATTCATTGCTGAACGCCCAAAGGTGTCCTTTGAGCAATCGACGTTCGTGGTTCTTTTTAATAATAATCTCAGGATAGCTTCCTTCGGTTTTCGGCATAGAAATTGCAGTAATAATTGTTGTGATTAAACAACGGAACAGCATCCCGAACGAACTCGTTACAGGGTGCGATGGATGCTGGTTTTGGTAGGAAATGAAAAAATGTCTATGATTATGAAAAATATTAAATATTCTGTCCTTGCATTGGCGCTGATAGCAGGTCTTTTTTCGGCTTGCTCGACCTTAGGTATTGATTCACTCTTTAGTTTTAATATCAATAAGAGTTTTGACTTTCCTGTAGTGCCACTCACGCCCGTTGGGCAATTTTTTACTTCACCTGCGATTCCGATTGGGCTTGACAGCGCGACTTTAGCAAAAAATAATACTTCGCTTTCGTTAATCAAAACAGTAAAATTAACGAAGCTTGCTTTTGTCTCGAGTGATTCGATAGCCTATCCGGTAAAAAGCTTTGATACGATCATCCTCGCTGTTGCTGATGGAGTCTCAACGAGTACACTTGCTACCTATAGTGGTGCTGTTGACTCGGTCACACTTAGTGGGCTTGATTTTGAGAAGTATGTAAAAAATCCGAACGGAAGTTTTCTCGTCTCGTTCAAAGCAAAAAAAGCGCCACTGACGACAGTAAATTTTACTGCAAATCTTACGCTCACATTCAACGCAAACCCATTACGATAAGTCTATGCAAGAATCTAACGGCAGCCAAGTGCTGACCTACGAAACAGCCGGAGTAAGTATTGATGCCGGTGAAGAGATCGTCAGGAGAATAAAACCACTTGTCCGGAAAACATTTAACAAGAATGTCTTAACCGATATTGGGGGTTTCGGCGGACTCTATGACGCCCGTTTTCCGGAGATGAAACATCCTGTTCTTGTTTCGAGTACCGATGGTGTCGGTACGAAGATAAAAGTCGCTATCGCCTCAAAACGTTATGACACCGTCGGACAAGACCTTGTTAATCATTGTGTCAATGATATATTGGTCTGTGGTGCAAAGCCGTTGTTCTTTCTTGATTACTTTGCAACCGGCAAACTGAACGTTGACAGCGGTACAGATATCATTTCCGGCTTCGTCACTGCCTGTCAAGAAAACGGCTGTGCACTTATTGGTGGCGAGACCGCAGAAATGCCCGGAATGTACACCGGTGACGATTTTGATCTTGCCGGCACTATCGTTGGTGTCGTTGAGCGCGATGATTTGCTTTCTCGTGAGAATGTGCAGGCGGGGGATATCTTAATAGGTTTGCCGAGTGTGGGCTTGCATACCAATGGATTTAGCTTAGCGCGCATCGCTTTAGTTGAGCAGATCAGCAATGATGAACGCCCAAAATCCTTAGGTGGCGAAAGCGTTGTTGATGCATTATTAAAAGTGCATCGTTCGTATTTGCATCCTATCCAAAATCTACTGACGAAGTTCAGTCCGCAAGATGATATTCATGCACTGAGTCATATTACCGGGGGCGGAATCGTTGGCAATACCTCGCGTGTACTTTCCGATGATCTGAAACTCGATATTGATTGGACTGCATGGACGAGGTTACCGATTTTTGATCTAATTCAACAATATGGCAATGTTCCCGAAGATGATATGCGTCGGACATTTAATCTTGGTATCGGCTTAATTATTATTGCATCGGCATCGAAGGCAGAGGAAATAGTTAATGCACTCAAAGCTATGGACGAAAAGCCGATTATCATGGGGTCGCTCAGCAAGGCATAAATTTCGTGAAACATCTTGTTGATCAAGCACTTGTTTCTCAATTTGGGTTAACTTCTTTTCGCACTCGGCAAGAAGAAGCAATTCTTTCTATCCTTTCGGGGCGCGACACATTAGTCGTGATGCCTACCGGCGGCGGTAAGTCACTGTGCTATCAGCTTCCCGCACTGTTGCTCGAAGGCACAGCGTTAGTAATCTCACCACTTATCAGCTTGATGAAAGATCAAGTAGATAAACTCAAAGCTCTCGGTATTGCTGTGGCGGCACTCAATAGCGCACAATCAATCGAAGATACTCGTGCGGCATATCGTATGCTTGATACAGGCGAGTTGAAATTGCTTTTTATTTCGCCGGAGCGTCTTGAGAACGAAGCATTTTTAGCATTACTTGGTCGTAGCCGCATCTCATTTATTGCTGTTGATGAAGCCCATTGCATCAGTGAATGGGGGCACGACTTCCGAAAAAGTTATCGCCGCTTGCCACAGTCTTTTCCTTATTTTCAAAATTATGTGCGTCCGCCGATCATTGCACTGACGGCGACGGCAACTCCTGAAGTTCGCGATGATATTATTCATCAATTACAATTAAAAGATCCGCTGGAGATTGTCACCGGTTTTGAACGTCCGAATCTTCGCTACGCCGTGCTGACTAATGCACAAAAAGATATTCGATTGATTGATTTGTTGCATTCGATTCAGGGTAGTGCAATCGTCTATACAACATCACGAGCACGTTCGGAAAAAGTATCGCTGATGATTCGTCAACTCGGAATAAAAGCTTCGCCGTATCATGGGGGTATCGCCAACGAAGTTCGTAACAACATTCAAAATGATTTCTTGAGTGGTACGTTACCTGTTGTTGTGGCGACCAGTGCGTTTGGTCTGGGATTTGATAAGTCGAATGTTCGGGCAGTTATCCATTATGATCTGCCGGGCACCCTCGAAGCCTATTATCAGGAATCAGGTCGCGCCGGAAGGGATGGGAATGAGGCATTGGCTATTTTGCTCTATAACAAAGGCGATGAACGCTCGCATGAGTTTATGATTGGTCGTAACTATCCGAACGAGGATGACATTCACGATGTCTATGCGGTTCTTCTGTCATCATCGCGTGACCAAGGAGGAAGATTGTTTGACGAGCCGATGTTTTTTACGCTTACACAAATCACCCAAGCTATCGGAAGAGAGGGCATCGCCATCAAACGAGTGTTGGAATTGCTTGACGAGTCTGGAGTAATATCATTGTCTGTTGCCGGCTCCGAACGTTCACAGTTATATGTAGAGATCACCAGTGATCGGGTGAAGATCGAAGAATATTTGCGACGAAGCAAAAATTCGCTCGGTGCGCAACTATTACGCTATGTTGTCAATCTAACAAAACAAGCAGATAAACGAGGGATCTATCTCTCGGAAGAGGATGCGAATGCAACGTTGCAAATGGAACATTCCGTGTTTACCCAAACGATTCGTTTGTTGGAAACATACGGTTTGATTGCTGTCCGACGGAAAATTGGTTTTGCCTCAAGTAGTGAAGTGGTGTCGATTACATTGACAACACCAATCAAACCATGGAATGAAATAGTATTACCGTTGAGCGAACTTCAACTAAAACAAGAACATAGTGTAGAAAAACTCAGGACCGTATTATCATACGCAACCGGGTGGGAATGTCGTTCGGCTTTTTTACTGAAGTACTTTGGCGAACGAACAGGCACTTGGAGATGTGGGACGTGTGATGTTTGCGTAAAAAAATAATGGGATGCCGGCAATTGTGGGGAGAAACTAAAGCCATTACATTTATTTTCGCGGCTTTGATAATGAATCATTGATCGCGCGAAAGATCATTTCTGAACGGTCGGGAGTATTAGCGAGTGCCTCGGTCTGGTCTTGATACTGTTGTTTCGTCATTCTGAATGCTTTGAAGGTCGAGTCTAAACGTCGATTGAGTTGTAACGAGTCGGGAGTTTGTGCTCGCACATTGGTGAGCGTCACAGTGAGCAAGACATATTGTTGCTCATCCACAGAAAGCAGTTCGGGCTTTCCGCAACCGAAGCTCACAAGAAGCATCAGTGAGAAAAAGAAATTAGATCGCATCAAGACCTCGGTTAATATCGTCAATCAAATCCTCTATATCTTCGATGCCAACACTTAAGCGCACTAAACCGTCAGTAATACCAAGTTCGGCGCGACGCGCAGGTTCTATTGATCCGTGGGTCATCGTGACGGGATGACACACCAGTGACTCTACACCGCCAAGACTTTCGCCGAGAGTAAATACTCTTAAGGCTGAAGCAAATCGTTTTGCCGCATCGAGACTTCCTATTTCAATCGCAATCATCCCACCAAAGCCGCGCATTTGTTTTTTTGCAAGGGTATGTTGCGGATGTGAGGGCAACCCTGGGTAATGTACACCTTTCAATTTCGGATGAATCGCCAACATTGTTGCAATCTTCATGGCGTTGGCATTATGTGCATCCATTCGGATTGCCAATGTTTTGACGCTTCGAAGTAACAACCAACAATCCCATGGACCCGGAACGGCACCGGCAGAGTTTTGATAAAATTTAATTCTTTCGGCGTAGCTGCTATCAATCGTAATAAGTGCCCCGCCGATCACATCTGAGTGTCCGCCAAGATATTTTGTCGCAGAATGAACGACAATATCAATTCCAAAATCAAGAGGATTTTGAAAATAGGGGGACATAAAAGTATTATCAACAACACTAATGCAATGATGTTTTTTTGCGATTGCCGAAAGCTCCGCAAGATCGGTAAGATTCATCATTGGATTTGTCGGTGTTTCGCAGTAGATGAGCTTAGTGTTTGGAGTGATTGCTTGCTCGACATTGTCTAAGTTACGCATATCAACATAACTAAAGGTCACACCATAGTTCGAAAGTATCTTCGAGAAGTACCGATACGAACCGCCGTACATATCACTGCCGGCAATTACGTGATCGCCGCTCTTGACGAGCGAAAGTGCTGCGGTGATAGCTGCCATTCCGCTAGCGAAGCAATAGCCAAACTTACCGTTCTCTAATGCCGCCAAGTTTTTTTCGAGTGCAAGGCGGGTAGGGTTGATTGTGCGGGCATAATCGAACTGCGGATGTCCGCCGAGTTCTTGCTGTGCGTAAGTGGATGTCTGAAATACCGGTACAGCAACCGAACCGGTTACTTGCTCAGGTTCTTGACCGATATGAATAGCGTTGGTACGAAATCTTGTCATAAAAATATTAGAAAAATTCAAGGATGTCGTGACGGGTGATAATGCCAATGATCCTGCCGAACTCCTCAATCAAGAGAGCGGGAGCATCTTTAAGAACCGAAACGGCTTTCTTGACATCGGTGGTGTCATCAAGCACAGGAAATGTCGGTTCCATTAAATCAATAATCGGACTTTCAAGAATTTCGCGTGAGTCAAGCGCACGAGCCATCAATCGAGATTCGCGAACTGACCCAACGGCTTTACCTTCGGAGTCGATCACCGGAAGCTGTGAAATGTTATTCGTGTCCATTTTCATGATAGCATCACGGACGGTGTCATGGGGACTGACAGCGATCAGCAGTGCGGTCGAAGAATGTTTTAAACGAGCAATCATTCCGATCGTCATTTTTTCGGTTTCGAGTAATCGTTTTTCTTTCAGCCATTCATCAGAATGATGTTTGGTGAGGTAGCGCTCGCCGGTATCGCAGACTATAG
>JANYDV010000168.1 GCA_025363505.1 Bacteroidota bacterium | reverse complement strand
GCTGTGTCAATGCCCATATCGCGCAGTATCTCTACGCCCATTCCATCACGAAGTGAAAACCGTTTCATTACTTCGCCTTTATCGGAATAGTAGGCGCCGCTATCAGTCAGGACGCCGTCAACGTCGGTTAATATCAATTTGATCTTCGCGGCACGACGTTTGATCTCGGATGCAGAAAGTTTTTTTCTGGAAGCTGTTGGCACAATCTGTTTTGGTTAGTGGAGTCAGGATAACGATAGCAGAGAGCAACGTATTCCCGAATGCAGAGGAAAGCTTTAAAACAAACAAGCCGCAACTCAATTTGAGATGCGGCTTGTCTTGAAAAGGCGTATTATGTTCTTAGCGCTGAAGTATAATCTTCTGGCTGATGACGAATGCTTTGCCTTCGGTTGATTCGCCGCTCAAGCGAGCAATGAATGTTCCGTTTGCTAATTGCATACCGTCGTTTGAATATCCATTCCACTGGAAGTCGGCATTGATATTCTGGCTGAATATTTGTTTGCCCATCATATCATAGATAGCAACAGCGGTGTTACGAGCGCCGCTAACATTAATCTTCAAGATCGAAGACATCGGGTTTGGTGTCATCGAAACAGAGACGCCTGCCGGTATGGTGGTGCTGACCGAAGATGTTGGGTTGATCTTGATACCTTCAAGCGAAACAACAGTTTGTGTTGTTGAGCCGGTCGAGTTAATTTGCAATTGATCTGTATGGCGAATAGCATCTGGGGCACTGAATGCTATCTTCACTAAAATACTTGCACCGGCAGCCAGTTTAATCGGTTTTGCAACGGTTGGCATTGCACTGACAATTGAGAAGTTTATTCCGTTTGCAAGAGCCAAATGAGTAATATCAATTTTCGTTGCAAGATCGTTGGTGAACTTGAAGGTGACAAAGGTTTTTGAGCCACTGGTCTTAATAACGATAGACTGGTGTCCGCCTTTGAACATCGAACGACTTGATGTATCATTGACTTCAAGGCTGTCGTTATCACCATTGCCATCATGATGTCCATGTCCGCCACATTCGAGCGTATCGTTGCTGTCATCTCCGTTATTGTCGCCAATGTCAGTGCTATCGCCACCGCCATTATTATCGTGATGACCTGTACTGTCATCATCAACGTCAGTACTGTCATTGCCATGATGTCCGCCACCGTTATCGGTGTCGGTCGAATCGTTGTCGCCATGACCGCCGCCACCATTAATGGTGTCGTTATCGCTGGTTGTATCATTGTCGTTGTCATGATCACCACCCGATTGACGGCTCAAGAGAGTTGGGGTTTGAATTGGTACAAATAAAGTACCCGAAAAAATTGGTATTGAGGTGTTGAGTGCGCCGAAGAAGCTAACGGTCGGCAACAATTCGATGTTCACTGCACGGTAAGTGGGGGATGGATACCGATGAGTGTTGGTTGCTGATGCAACAGTAGTAAACGATAAACAAGCTACTATTGCAAGTATGTATATCGTTGGTGTTGTATGTTTCATTGTAGTATAGAATTTATAATGTAGTTGACAGCCAAAAAGTACGTTAATTTCTTTCGGGCTGAAAGAATGACACCTGTCTTTAAAAACAATTTCAGTACCCAATATCTAATTTCAGACATGGATACTCCTTTGTTAACAGGAGCCTACTCCAAATAATGACACAGGAATGCGGGTATTTGTGACAAATCCTTCATATTGTAATAAATTGGTAAATTGAGGAAACATTGGTATTTAAGCGTATTTTTGTAGTATATGCAACAACGCCCAAAGACAAAAATTATCGCCACCTTCGGACCTGCGACCAGCTCAGAGGAAACGATCGAAAGACTTATTATTGCGGGAATGAGTATCGCCCGGCTCAACTTTTCACATTCCACACCTGAAGAACATCTCGAAACCGCACGAAAAATCCGAGCTGTTGGCGAGCGAATGGGTGAGCATATTGCGATATTAGGTGACCTACCGGGACCAAAAATGCGTACCGGCGAAACGGAACACCCCTATGGTGTAGAAATATTAATAGACAGCAAACCAAGATTAGTCTTCGATCCGGAAGGAAAAACAACCTCGGATGTGATTGCAACTACATATCCATTCTTGGGGGAAGATGTCTCGATTGATGACCCGATCTTGCTTGATGATGGAGCGATCATTTTATATGTCGATGAAATAATATCAAAGACAGAGATTCGGACCCGAGTAAAGAATGGAGGTATTCTCAAGAGTCATAAAGGTATTAACTTTCCGAGAACAAAGTTGAGAATACCTGCTTTGACCGACCATGACCGCCAATTAGCAAAATTTGCAGTCGAGCAGATTGGTGTTGATGCATTGGCGTTATCGTTTGTCCGACGCGCTGCCGATGTATTGCAGTTGCGTCATTTGCTTGAAACAGAGTTGCATCGAGGTGATCTGCCAATTATTGCGAAGATCGAAAAGCCCGAAGCTGTCGATCATATTGAGACCATTCTTGATGTCGCGGATATGATCATGGTTGCGCGGGGTGATCTTGGTGTTGAAATGCCGTTAGAGCAAGTGCCGCCGGTACAAAAACGAATTATTAATCTCGCAAACGAACGAGGCATTCCGGTGATAACCGCGACACAGATGCTTGAGTCGATGATCAGCCATCCGCGCCCCACTCGTGCCGAAGCCAGCGACGTTGCCAATGCCGTCTTTGACGGTACCGATTGTATTATGCTTTCTGCCGAAACAAGCGTTGGTTTATATCCCGTCGAAGCCGTTTCGACAATGCGAGAAATAGCAATGCAGGCAGAGAAAAGCGGGTATGTTCGTAAGCATACTGACCTCGACGTCCCGACCGATGGTTTGTTGAATTCAGTTGACTCGCTTGCACGAGCCGCTTGTGTGTTGGCAGAAGAAGTCAATGCTCATGCAATTATTTCTGCAACACTTTCCGGAAAAAGCGTGAGGTCAATAGCGAAATATCGTTTCTCGCAATGGGTTATTGGAATGTCAACTGAAGAACAATCGTTACGAAGAATGGCATTCTATTATGGAGTTATCGCATTGAAACTTGAAGAAGTAAAAAGCTTCGACGATACGTTAAACTATATGGTAGAGTTCGTGCAGAAAAAAGGTCTTATCCCAGAATCAGGCTATGTTGTGCTCACTGCCGGGCATCCAATCTTTCAGATCAGCAGTACGAATATTGTAAAGGTACACCATCTGGGAAATTGATAGACCAACAGAAGAACACCGGGAGTTTCGTGATTATTTTTTCACGGTAATTTCTTTGTTTTCTTAAAGGTTCGGAACGGCTTTTGCTGGTGATACGATTGAACGACTATAATTATGAGAACAACACTACTACGCATCTTCTTGCTTACTCTTGTCACCTTTTGCAGTAGCGGCAAGGCTTTTTCACAATGGATATTACAAGGCGGTTTGCTCGATCAGCAGATTCATCGGGGCATTGAACTTACTTATAATATGCAATATAGTGAAGCCGATAGAACCTTTGACTCTGTCATCAATCAAAATCCCGAGCATCCCTCAGGCTACTTCTACAAGGCAATGGTCAATTTTTGGCGTGCCGTTACCAATACCGATAACACCGGATATGACGAAACCTACAAAGCGCAACTCGAAGAAAGCTTGAAGCGAGCGGAGAGATTACTTGATACGAATGAATTCGATCTTGCCGGATTATTTTACAAAGGCGCATCGCTTGGGATGCATGCCCGCATTTTTGCGATCAGACCACAGTGGCAAGATGCAATCTCTATTTTGGTCAAAGATGCTAAAGATGGGGTGAAGTATTTGAATAAGTTGGAAGATAAACTCCCAGCAAACGGCGATATTATGTTCGGTCGCGGTTTATATAACTTTTATGTAGAAGCGATCAAAGAAGATTATCCCTCGCTATCGACATTGATCTCATTCTTCGCTACCGGCAACAAACGCGTGGGCATTCAAATGTTGGAGTATAGCGCACAGCGGGCTACCTACTCGCGTACCGAAGCAATGTACGAGTTGACCAAAATATATTATAACTACGAGAAAGATTATAGTAAAGCCTATAATTATGCTCAATTTTTAGCTTCGAAATACCCGAACAATTCTGCATTTTTACATTATTTAGCATTCGCTCAAGTATCGCTGGGTCAACATACCCGTTATGATTCAACCTATCATGTGATGCTAGCCCGTGCAAGGGAAAAACGTGAAGGGTACACGATCAAGCAGGCTAGAGAAGCAATGTATTTTATCGGACAGAAAAATTTACTCTTGCCCTCAGGCAATGTTGATTCTGCGTTATATTATTTTTATAATAGTAATCTCCTCAGCAGAAAGATCACCCCCGACGAGGTTACGTGGTGGGTTGCAAAATCTGAATTGCAGATGGGCATGGCTTACGATGTCAAGAATGATCGGAAAAATGCTCTGATGATGTATGATCGGGTTCAGAAAATGAAAGATATATCGGGTACTCATGCCGATGCACAACGATACATTGCCTCTCCGTACAGAAGACCATGAAATACTGTTTTTGTAAAATTAGGTAAGTATTCATTGTATAGAAAACTAAACAGTTCTCCAATTTGTAGTATGAGGAAGTAACTACATAACCTCAAAAATGGCGAATATACTTATTATTGACGATGAACCGGGTATAAGAGATACTCTTGCTTGGATCTTCGAATATGAAAAACACGTAGTACTAACTGCCGAATCCGGCTCCGAAGGTGTAAAGATTATTAATAATGGTACTCCGGTTGATTGTATTTTGCTCGATGTTAAGATGCCCGGAATGGACGGTCTTGAAACACTCCAGCGCATCCGAGAAATTCGTGCTGATGTCCCGGTGATTATGATTTCGGGTCATGGTACAATCGAGACAGCTGTTGAAGCCACCAAACTCGGGGCATTCGATTTTCTCGAAAAGCCACCTGATCGCGAAAAACTATTATTGATCGTCAGAAACGCCACCGAAAAAAAGCATCTCGAAACTCAAGTTCGGAATATGAAAGAGCGTCTTCAGGGACGCGAGGCAATGCTTGGTTCATCAATTGCCATGCGCAATATTCGTTCGATGATCGAACGTGTCGCTCCCACCGAAGCGCGTGTATTGATTACCGGCGAAAACGGCTCGGGCAAAGAACTTGTCGCTCGCGGTATTCATCGCGGTTCACGCCGCGAAGAAATGCCATTTATTGAAGTCAATTGTGCGGCAATCCCCAGAGATTTGATCGAAAGCGAACTCTTCGGTCACGAAAAAGGCTCATTTACCGGCGCACAAGCACAACGGATCGGCAAGTTCGAGCAAGCCGATGGCGGTACACTGTTTCTTGATGAAATCGGTGATATGTCGCTCGAAGCACAAGCCAAAGTATTGAAGGTGATTGATGAAGGGTGGATTGAACGTGTCGGAAGTTCGACAGGCAAACCCATTAAGGTTGATGTTCGGGTCATTGCAGCGACCAATAAAAATCTGCAAGATGAAATTCGCGGCGGGCGTTTTCGTGAAGATCTCTATCACCGATTGAATGTGATTCCGATCTTCGTCCCACCGCTTCGTGATCGTCGTGAAGATGTGCCGGTTCTCGTTCGTGCATTTGCCGATGAATTTGCCGCTGAAGCAAAGCGGAAGGCACCAAAGTTTGATGATGATGCAATGCACTTGATGATGTCATTACCATACTCCGGAAACATTCGTGAACTTCGAAATGTCATCGAGCGTATTGTGATCTTAACGACTTCAGAAACAGTCCATCGTGATCAAGTAGAACGTCTTGGGCTGGCATTTAGTATGATGAGCACCTCAGCGCAATCGACACCGTTACAAGCGCAAACTACCCAAACAGATAGTGGCTCATCGGATGATCTATCAAAAAGTGTTATCCTTACTGCTGCTGATGTCGCGAGAATGCAATCGGCAGAGCTCGATGATTACTCAGCAACGATGCCTCACCCGTTTCAAGAAGCATTAGCTGCGGGTTCATTTCAGGATTTCAAAGATCGAGCAGAAAAAATTTATATTGAAGAACGATTACGAGAATATAATTGGAACATCAGCCGTACTGCCGAGGCAATGAATATTCAGCGTTCGCATCTTTATACTAAAATGCGAAAGTTCGGACTGACCAAAGACAAGCGTGACGGTGAAGAGGTCGAGATCGATGAAAGTGAAGTGGAAGAGTAAGTGTTACAATTGATTGCTTGAGTCGTATCGAAAACATTCCTAAAATTATTGCTTAACGGGTAGTTCACACTCATACCCATCAAAAAAATGAAGATACTATATTCTTATCTTAAACAGTACAAAGGGCTTGTGTGGCTTGCGCTCATACTTGCAACGATCAATCAGGTGTTCTCGCTACTCGATCCGGTCGTGTTCCGTCATGTTATTGATGACTATGCAACAAAATCGAATATATATACTTCCGAACAATTCTTTCTGGGTGTTTCCAAATTATTAGCTCTTGCTGTGGGAGTGGCATTTGTATCGCGCGTGGCAAAAAACTTTCAAGATTATTATATAAATGTTATTACTCAAAAGCTTGGTGCTCAGGTATACTCCGAAGGTCTTGAACATTCATTAAAATTGCCCTATTCGGTATTCGAAGACCAACGCAGTGGTGAGACTCTAGGTATTTTACAAAAAGTACGCGGAGATATTGAGAGAGTCATTTCGCTCTCCGTCAGTATGCTGTTTACGTCTTTGGTTGGTGTTATTTTCGTTACAATATATGCAATGACCATCAACTGGCTTATTGCCCCGGTATATTTTAGCACCATCCCGATCATTGCTTTTATTAGTCTTACGATGAGTAAGAAAATAAAAATTGTTCAAAAAGCTATCGTCGCTGAAACGACTGCCCTTGCCGGCTCGACGACCGAATCATTGCGAAATATTGAATTAGTAAAAAGTCTTGGATTAGCAAAACAGGAAATCTCACGTCTCAATGGCGTGACAGGCAAAATCTTAAAACTTGAATTAAAAAAGGTCCGGTATGTACGAAGTCTCAGTTTTATTCAAGGTACTACAATCAATTTCCTTCGTACAAGTATTACCTTCTTGATGCTGTATTTGATCTTTAAACAAGAAATTACTTTCGGACAGTATTTTTCTTTGTATGTCTATTCATTTTTTATATTTGGTCCTTTACAAGAGCTTGGTTCGATCATCGCTGTTTATCGTGAAACTGAAGCATCACTTCAAAATTTCTCGAAAATAATGAGTACCGAACCGGAACGGCAACCGGCAGATCCGGTGGCATTCGGCAGTTTACGTTCATTGGAATTCTCCGATGTAACATTTCAGCATCAATCGGCAAATTCTCCTGCATTGCACCATATCTCGTTCAGTGTGCAGCGAGGTGAGACGGTAGCATTCGTCGGACCTTCAGGTTCGGGAAAGACAACCTTGGTGAAATTGTTGGTGGGGTTATACCACCCGAAGGAGGGATCAGTAAATTATAATGGTGTGAGCAGTACCAAGATCGACCTTGATCAATTACGCGAGCACATCGGCTTTGTCACACAAGATACGCAATTATTTTCCGGTTCTATTCGTGAAAACTTACTCTTCGTCCGACCTGACGCGACTGATGCACAATGTATGGATGTCTTAGAAAAAGCGGCTTGTGGTCCGCTCTTGGCGCGTGCTCCGCAGGGATTGGATTCTGTGATCGGCGAAGGCGGCGTAAAAGTATCAGGCGGAGAAAAGCAACGCTTGTCGATTGCGAGAGCCCTTCTACGCCGACCGGAGTTGTTAGTGTTTGATGAAGCAACATCCGCTCTAGATTCGTTAACCGAAGAAGAAATTACTGCGACCATTCGAAAAGTATCGACCGGGACTGATCTTATTACAATACTCATAGCACACAGACTTTCGACTATCATGCACGCAGATCGGATCATTGTGCTCGAACGTGGAGAGATCATCGAATCAGGGAATCATCACGATCTTCTTGCTGAAAAAGGCTTATACTATGCAATGTGGCGTCAGCAGATCGGTGAACGGATTTCAAACCATACGTCAAAAATTGCTCTTGGGGCAATGCACGCATCGACGCGTAACTAATGTCTTTTTACACAAAGAGAGAGACCTTCAAAAAATAGAGTTGTAAGAACGATTTTCTCTCTGTTCGCATTGGTAAAGTCTCTATATTAATCCATGGTGTTGATTCTATGAAAAAAATTATTAAGTTGTTGTGTGTGCTATCGGTAGTTTTTTCTTTTTTGAGCACTCAGACAGTTGCCAAAACCGGAGACACTACTCACGTAGTGGTAATGGATAAATACCTCTGGACCTATAACGGATCGCAGACAAGATGGTCTAAGTTTCCGGATGTATCGAAAACGTATGAAAAAATATTGTTGCGTTATAACTTGACTTGTCCAACAGGCGGATGCGGTGAGTGGGATTATACTACGGGAATTGTTCTTCGACATCATACAGGGAAAATAGACTCTACACTCCAAGATGCACCAAATTTTACTGTTGATGGTAATACTGTTGATAGTATCAGAATCGCTAAAGATACGACAAGATCATATTCGTATAATACGAAGACGAAGAAAACGGATTCGACTGCCAACGGACCGAATAAAATTTATTTTTATAAAGACCCTAACCATGCATTTCGGGCGACCGACTCAATCTACATCTGGAGAGCACAATTTTGGAATTACATTTATAATAACACCGGGCAAAAGATTGATTCAGTCTATGTAAAAGGGGATACAACCTATCATGTTACCAAGAAGAAAGCTTATTATGTTTTTGAAGTTGTAGTACCTTATGAGATTACGCGCTATATAACTCCCTATGGCAAGGGTTTTGCAAAGGACTGGACTCGTACTTGGACGATGGATGTCACTGATTTTGAATATCTCCTTCATGATTTGATTGAGCTTGTCTCATACTATGACGGTTACTCGCAAGGTTCACTCTATACGCTTTCATTCGATTTTATTGAGGGAACACCGTCGCGAAAAACCTATAAAATTGAGCAGCTCTATAACGGGTATCTCTATTATGGCAATGCGAATGACCCAATCAATAACCACTTGCCGCCGAAGACCTTATTTCATGAACAAGCTGCAGATTTGATGACCCTCCGACTGATCGTCTCCGGTCATGGCTCTGACCCGAATGGTGCTTGTGAGTTTATTGACAAGACACATTCTATCTGGGTGAATGGTGCGAGCCGATATGACCAACATCTTTGGAGAGAAGATTGCGGATTTAATCCTACATATCCTCAGACCGGGACCTTCACGCTTTCACGCGCCGGTTGGTGTCCCGGTGATTTAGTTTATCCTTGGGATTATGATCTAACAACATTCTCAAAGAAAGGCGACTCACTTACGGTGCAATATAAAATGGAAGATTATACCTCTACAAGTCCAAGTGGTGGATATAATGTCAATGGGATACTATTCTATTCGACCGGACCAAGTTTTACTGTTGATGCCGCAATTGAGGACATCAAACAGCCCACTTCCGACTATCGCTTTGCACGAATCAACCCATCGTGCAGCGGTGCACCATCAACGATAGTGATTAAAAATAACGGTAAGACAGTGTTAAAAGATGTAACTATCAATTATGGTATTGATGGTGATCGTTCAAATACATTTCACTGGAAGGGAAGCCTTAATTTCCTTGAGAAAGCAGATGTTCTACTGCCTGCTATTGATTTGGGGAGCGGCACTCATACGTTCTCTGCACAAATACACACACCAAGTGAATTAATTGATGAGTATTCGCAAAATGATATTGCTGTTACGACGTATTCGACTCCGAAGATCTATTCGAACAATATCTATCTTGCTTTAAAGACCGATAAACTTGGTTTTGAACAGAATATGATTCATTACGAAGTCTTAGATATCAATGATAATGTTCTCTATAGCAAAAGTGATATGCCTGATGCGACAATCATTCGCGATACATTCATACTTCCTTCGGGGTGCTACCGTTTTGTAATCTCTGATGATGGCTCCTATCCGATTGGTCTCAATCCGTGGTTTATTTCTGGTGGTGTAGCGGGATACTTTACCTTAAAGGACGACAAAAAAGCAACGATCTGGAACGCAACAAGCACAAATTATTTGGCAGGTTTTGGACGTCGTGAGATCGTACCGATGACTGTTGTAGCCCCATCGGGTGTGTCCGAAAAGCCACAAACTGTTTCGTTATCGGATGTTGTAATCTATCCCAACCCAACTCATCAACTATTATCATTTGATTTGAGCGGGATTGATCCTTCAGCCGCAGGAGAAATACGACTCTCACTGTTCTCACTCTTAGGACAGGAAATGATTACTCGAACGATCAGTAGTTCTGATATTCCACATTATGATATTGATGTGTCGCGTTTTGTAGCGGGGACATATATTGTTCGTCTGCAATATGGTGACCAAAAAATATCAAAGCAGGTTATACTTAATTAAGTACGGTATATAAG
>JANYDV010000162.1 GCA_025363505.1 Bacteroidota bacterium | reverse complement strand
CCAGCCCAATACTCATCGGCTAGATATCCAAACGAATGACCCAGCTCGTGTGCGACGATTTCGTTGCTCGCTGAATTCAATGACGATGTAGCATTGGCTCCGCCAGAGCCACCGTAATATGGTGTATTCACGACAATGAGTACTTGATCATAGTTCGGGAAGTTCGCGGCAAGTACTTGCGAAATGTTCGAGGTATTATTCGCCACCAGCAACCGATGGATACCATAGGCATCAAAGGTCGAACCTAAATAAGTATTTGCATTTAATATTGGTACATTTGCTGAAGCACAATCAGAGGCAGTGTTAGGGTGTTTGGTGCCGGTCTCGGCAGAGATAACCTTGATTGCAAAGACATTAAAATAACTTGCGTAATGGGACCACGGGCTTTGTGCAAAGAGATACTGATACTCTTGGGTGGCGTCAGCAATATATGCGTCTTGTTGCGATGACGTATAGCCATCGCCAAGAATAACGATATTAATATATTTATCGGCGTTACCGTGGAACAGCAAAGTATCAACTTTAAACTTCTGAGCATTCGCCGTGCTGAAAATTGAGAAAAACAATAACATGAGAGCGGAGAAGTGTTTCATAATTATAATTTGATGATGGATAATTCGTGAATGGGAATATTTGGAAGTGTTTCTGAAACTCTAATACTGTTTGAATGTACATTGAGCTGAAGCCGAACAAAAAAGTCTGTACTATCGAGGACAATATCTTTTGCGGTGAGTGTATTGTCGTCGCCACCTGGGTATTCAATATGTTTGAAGAGCGGGTGAGTGATAACAATCGTTTGTGCAAGTGAATCTTGTTCGAATATATCAAGGGTCAGAGATGCAGACGTCTGTATTTTCTCAGCTGTTGTATTCTTCAGTTTGACTGTAACAGGAGTGCTGCTTATTAGTGTAACAATGTTTTTTCCAAGAGCAGGACTCTTTCGAATATTCATAACCACAAAGAAAATTTTGCTGTCATCACTTGAGCTGATAATATTACTATCAACCTTCTTTGAGACGGAACAAGAAATCAGAAATAATGATATCAGCAACAGCATTTTCATTGATGGTGCAACAGTAATTGTCGGTAAAAGGATTTCTCAAGTGGGGGGTCTGTCTCGACACTGATTTTCTTTCTCCATTTTTTTTTGTATATTGCAATGAATTATATTTATAAGCACTATGACACGTTGCCTTTGGTGTGGGTCGGACCCACTGTATATGGAGTATCACGATACTGAATGGGGAGTACCTGTTCATGATGATCGTTTATTATTCGAGTTCTTGGTGCTTGAAGGTGCTCAAGCTGGGTTGTCGTGGATCACGATTCTTCGCAAACGAGAAGGGTACCGCAATGCATTCGAGAATTTTGAGCCCGAAATCGTTGCCCGTTTCGATGAAGAGAAGATCGAAGCATTGCTACAAGATCCAAATATTGTAAGAAATAAACTCAAGGTACGATCAGCAGTAACCAATGCGAAAGCCTTTTTGAAAGTACAAGAAGAGTTTGGGAGTTTTGATAAGTATATCTGGCAGTTCACCGGCGGGAATGTAATCACCACTCATCGTGAAACATTGAAGGATATTCCTCCTCGGACAACCGAATCGGATGCAATGAGTAGAGACCTGATATCACGAGGTTTCAAGTTCGTCGGCTCGACAATAATGTATGCGCATATGCAGGCAACCGGCATGGTCAATGACCATACGACCAATTGCTTCCGTTATCAAGAAGTCCAAAAGATGCGATGACACTAAAAAACGCTCGTAATTGTTAATGGCTTCCTATGACAAAAAGCATACAATTAAAGATCGTAACACCGACACTCACGGTGTTTGAAGGTGAAGTAGAACACTTTAGTGTACCCGGCACCATGGGTCCGTTTGAAGTATTATATAATCACGCCGCAATTGTCTCAAAACTCGTTCCTGGGATGCTGAAATTTGCACAGACCGGAAAAGCCGAAGAGCATTATTTTGTTTCGGGAGGATTTTTGGAATTACATCAAAATCAAGGCATTGTTCTTGCCGATGGTGCCGAGCATTCAAGCAAAATTAATATTGCTGAAGTTGAGTCCGCGATGGAGAATGTCCGCCAGCGCTACAGTGCTCACGAAATTAATAACGATCAATTTCACATTGAACTCGATCTTCTGGCTGCTAGACTTGCCGTTGCGAAGCAATCATAAGCAGTTAATAAATAAATAATACTCCTACGAGTATTTCCTTTTATTGATGAAAGATTATTTCTCGATACTCGGCGTCCCACGCTATGCCAACGAGGAAGAGATAAAAGAAGCGTATCGCAAACTTGCAATGCGGTGGCACCCTGACTTAAACTTCGGTGATGAAGAGTCAGAAAAAAAAATGCAGGACCTCAATAGAGCCAAAGAAGTCCTCTTCGACAAAGAAACCCGAGACGACTACAAACGCTTGCTCGATGTGCAAGACAGAATGACGCTCGACAGCATCCGAGATTACAAGAAAAAAAATAAACAAGAAAAGCAGTATAAAACTGTTGATATTGAAAAAAAATATCCGTTCGATCGTACGAAAGTTATCCTTTCTCTTATTGGGATAATCGCTGTAATTGGAGCAGCATTATTTTTTGCGCTTCGTGCACATCAAGATCGGATCGAAACCTCAAATCCCATTGGGGATATTGTCAAACGCCACCTAACATCAGAACGACCTATCGGCACTGTCGAGCCCAACCAACGCATTCCGAATCAATCGATTGATGCCATCGAACGTATGGCAACACTATCAGCGATGCTTGGCGATTATAAAACAGCAATCAGTTATTGGCGCTTTGTGCTCGACTCCGGCAAGTATCATCTCTCAACTGTAACCAATGTTGCACTTGCATTTATCAAGATCAATAACTATGCCGAAGCAATGGCGACTGTTTCGCAATATGCCGTAACGAAGCACGATCAATTAATCGTCTATTCTTTACTCGGAGATTACTTTAAATCAAGCGCTCAGATATTCGATGCCGAAGATGCATACAAAGCAGCTCTGGCAGTTTCTCCCAATCTTGACTCAACCGATGCCGCAACTGAAGAAGCAATATTACGGGCGAAAGCCGGAGTATCCTCACACTAAACTAAAGACTTCTCTGGCAGTGTTATGGTCGCGACTTAATTGACCGATCAAACGATAAATTTTTATGCGCCCGACACGAGCGCTTATTTCGACAGACGCATTTCTGCACAATCTTCGTTTTGTACGATCGAGTGTCGGTCGTGCGCCAATTATTATGGCTGTTGTAAAAGCAAACGCTTATGGTCATGGTCTCGAAATCATTGCGAAGGCTTCAATAGAAAGTGGGGAAGTCGGATACTTTGGTGTGGCGACCGAAGAAGAAGGAGTATTTCTTCGGCAGCTAACATCATTGCCAATACAGGTTCTCACGACTGCATTAGATGATGAAATCGAAACCTTCATCATTAACGATCTTGATTTTACATTGTGCGAAGCTCATCAATTGGAGATGATCGTGGCAACGGCAAAGCGGCTCGGTAAAAAAGCACGAGTGCATTTGAAAGTAGATACAGGGATGCGACGAATCGGTGTCGAACCTGCTGAGGCGTATCGTTTTGCACAGATGATAGCATCCCATAAAGAGTATGTAGATTTTATTGGTATTGCAACTCATTTCGCCACAAGTGACGAGATGGGCTCTGTTTTTTTTGCGAAACAGCAAACAATTTTTAGGAATGTGGTTCAAGAGATTCGCGGCAGTGGTATCGCCATTACGATAGCCCACGCTGCAAATTCAGGTGCAATCCTTCAAACCCCGATCGAGAGTGCCTTTGATATGGTTCGTCCGGGTATTATGCTCTATGGATATGCTCCTTCACATCAACAGCATCAGTTATATGGTCAGCAGTTGAAACCGGCGCTTGAATTAACCAGCTCCGTTACTTTTACCAAGCGTATTGGTGCCGGCGAAGGTGTGAGTTATAATCATCGATGGCACGCTGATCGTGACACGACTATTGCCACTGTCCCGGCAGGATATGGAGATGGCTACACCCGACTACTGACATCAAAAGCACAGGTGTTGATTGGTGCAAAATCCTACCCGGTTCGAGGGACGATCTGCATGGATCAATTAATGATAGAAACAGCTGATGACGCGGTTCGTATCGGCGATGATGTCACGCTCATATCATCAAAGCATACAGAACTCAATGCTTGGGAAATTGCCACAGAGCTTGGGACGATTCCCTACGAAGTCTTAACAAACATCACTGCTCGGGTGCCGAGAGTGGTTAGGTAAATATTACATGAAAATTTGCGCAGTTATAATGGCAGGTGGGGTTGGCACGAGGTTTTGGCCCTATAGTCGCGAAGCCCGTCCCAAGCAGTTGCTTGATGTCCTCCATCACGGAAAATCGCTTCTGGAACTGACTCTTGAGCGCACGAAGATGTTTGCTGATCCTGCCGACACCCTCATTATCACCAGCCAATCACATATCGAAGCACTTCGAACACAAGCATCTGAAATTCCTGCAAATAATATTATTGCTGAGCCCTTCGGGAAGAATACAGCTCCGTGTATTGCGCTCGCCACTAAGATTCTGAAAGAACGTTACGGCAATGATGCTGTCATGGTCGTGTTGCCGGCTGATCATTTGATCAAGAACGAACGAGAATTTTCAAAGCTGATAGAGATCGGTGCAAGACTTGCATCAAGTACAAATGGTTTGGTGACGCTCGGTATTCATCCTACGCGTCCGGAGACTGGTTATGGATATATCCAACTTGATGATGAGCGGCTCGTCTCGAAATCTGATCTTCCGCATCTGAGCGAGTTTGAACTTCGAGATGTCTTTCATGCAAGAAGGTTTGCGGAGAAGCCTGATCAAGATACTGCGTTACGGTTTCTTGAGTCCGGTGATTTTCTTTGGAATAGCGGAATGTTCATTTGGTCTGTCGGTGCTATAGAAACGGCACTCCGTCATTATACCGAAGATATTATGGAGCATATCGATGCACTGCCCGCCGAAAGCTCGCCCGAATTTTTAGTGAAATTA
>JANYDV010000146.1 GCA_025363505.1 Bacteroidota bacterium | reverse complement strand
TGTAAATGATAAGAGGAAAAAATTGCTCACTAAAGGTTCTATATCTGAGTATGTTAAATACGGGATGCTAGACCGCATTAGACTTCCTTTCTTTGGATCAAATGGAAAAATGTACCATCGTTATTTTGCCAGAACGGATGGTCATTACGGTTATTACTTTAAAGTTGACTTACTACATCCAAATTTACAAACTGAGACCATTGAATCTGATGATATACTATACCTTTCATTTTTTAGTATGTATGATAGCAACATTGACTTTTTATTTGCACCCAATCCTTAAATCCTTTTAGTACACCCCCTCCACCCGAAACGAAGCCTATCCTCTTATTGTTATATCCTTGCTTAATAGACTATAGCACAATTTTTATGGCAGATACACCTAAAGTACCGACCCCACCACCGTTTAAGGCATTTCCGGGTAAGGCGAGCGTTGCTCCGCCGCCGATGCAGGCAAAGACTGCACCGACGCCCGATCTGAACGTTGATATGCCCGTTATTGCATTGACGGCGAAAGATTTTGCATCCGATCAAGACGTTCGTTGGTGCCCGGGTTGCGGCGATTACTCGATCCTCGCACAGGTACAGCGCACGCTGCCCGAACTTGGTGTGCTTCCGCATCAAATGGTGTTCGTCGCCGGTATTGGCTGCTCATCGCGCTTCCCGTATTATATGAATACGTATGGTTTCCATACGATTCACGGTCGCGGTGCCGCGATTGCTTCGGGTGTCAAAGCCGCGAATCCCGATCTTTCGGTTTGGCTTGCCACAGGCGATGGCGATGGTCTTTCGATTGGTGGCAACCACACGCTCCATATTCTTCGCCGCAATTTTGATGTGAACATTATGCTCTTCAACAACCGTATCTACGGTTTGACGAAGGGACAGTACTCGCCGACATCCGAAGTCGGTAAGAAAACAAAATCAACGCCGTATGGCTCGATTGACTACCCGATCAATCCTTCGTTGTTCGCACTCGGCTCGGAAGCATCATTCGTTGCCCGCACGATCGACCGCGACCCAAAACATTTGCAAGAAGTCATCAAACGCGCCGCTCATCACAAAGGCACAGCGTTTATGGAAATCTATCAGAACTGCAACATCTTCAATGATGGTGCATTCTTGAACTTGACAGAAAAAGATGTAAAAGACGACAACATCGTTTTCTTAAAACAAGGCGAGCCGCTTATTTTTGGTAAAGACAAAAACAAAGCCATTATGCTCGACGGTTTTACTCCGAAAGTTGTGAACGTCGCTGATGTCAGCGCCGACAAACTGTTAATTCACAACGAGCAAGACCCTATCCTCGCCAACATCCTCGGACGGATGAGCGAAATGGAAGGCTTCCCTTGCCCACTCGGCGTTATCTACGCCCACGAACGCCCAACCTACGAAGAACAAATGACCGAACAAATCACCACCGCCAAATCAAAAGGCTTAGGCGATCTGAAGAAGTTGTTGAACTCGGGTAATACGTGGAGCATTAATTAATACTTAAAAATATTATCGTTCAAAAAAAAGGCGGACAATTGTCCGCCTTTTTTTTTATTGTCATTGCCAATAAATACGGGCATCGCATAAATTATCATGCCATGGATTGGGCATAGAATGTTGTCATACCGCGCAGACGGCACAGTACTTTGTCATGCCCGCGAAGGCGGGCATCCACGGATGTAGCACGATGGATTCCCGCCTTCGCGGGAATGACAGGGTGAAGCGTGGCTATAACAGGATTTGAGAGTGGGAATGAGAGGGAGTGCGCATTGTCATGCCGTGCAGACGCATCACAATTTGTCATGCCCGTGCAGGCGGGCATCCACGGATTTAGGACGATGGATTCCCGCCTTCGCGGGAATGACAGGGTGAGGCGTGTCCATGACAGGGTTTGAGAGTGGGAATGACACAGGATTTGAGAGTGGGAATGATAAAGTAAAGCGAGCCTAGAGCAAACGGCACTAATAAACTCAGTTCAGATATATGGAGCAACAATATCTAATTCGCTGTTAAACTCCCCTATGATTCCAAAAATATTTCAATACGACCGCGCCGAGTTTAGCAATCTTATTGCCAACAATCAATCGTTCGCCCTTACGACGCATATCAACCCCGACGGCGATGCGCTTGGTTCGGAGCTTGGGCTGGCGGAGTGGCTGATGAGTATCGGCAAAACAGTGGCGATCTATAATTTTTCGCCCGTACCCGAAAACTTTTATTTTCTTGATGAAGAACGTCCGCTCATCAAACAATTTGACGCAACACGTGATAGCGAAGCCATCGCAAGTGCCGATGTCTTTATGATGCTCGACACGAATGATCCCGATCGTGCCAAATCGCTCGCTACATTATTACGTGATCACTCAATGCCCGTTCTGGTCGATCATCATCTCGAACCAAAGCAATTTGCGAAGATTAGTTTTATTGATACCGAAGCAACTTCGACAGGTGAAATGGTCTATCGGTTGATTCAAGATTTGATGCCAACCTTCGGCGGCAAGATTTCGCCCAAAGCCGCACAGGCTCTGTATGTGGCGATTATGACTGACACCGGAAGTTTTAAATTTCCGCGCACCGACTCTGATATTTTACGGACGTGCGCCGATCTCATCGATCTCGGTGCCGATCCTGTCAAGTGCTACAACGAAACTTACAATTCCGCAAAAGCTTCACGCTTAAAACTGATCGGCAGTTCGCTCGCTTCGATCAAATTCTTTTTTGACGACAAACTTGCAACCCAACTCATCACCCAAGAAGATTTGCAAATAGGCGGCGCATCACCCGAAGAAGTTGATGGCTTTGTCCAATTCCCTTTGCAAGTAAAATCATTAGTGTTCTCGATTTTCTTTTTACAGTTGCCGAATGGTTGGAAGATTAGTTTTCGTTCGCGTGGCGAAGAATCATCGGCAGCCGAAGTCGCAAAAGCATTCGGCGGCAACGGACACTTCAACGCCGCAGGCGCGAGAGTCTATGAAAATATTGCGTTTGAAGAGTTGCTCCGGCAAGTATGTGACGCGGTAAAGAAAGAATTATAATTTTTTTGTATTACGATGGATTCCCGCCTTCGCGGGAATGACAGGGTTTGAGAATGGGAATGACATAGTGATAATTGTCATGCCCGTGCAGACGGGCATCCAGAGTTGCATCGCGATAAATTTCCGCTTTCGTCGCAAACAGAATAAAGTGAAAGACTTTTAACTAACTCCCCTCGCCTCTTGCCGGCAGTTCGATGTGGAATGTTGTTCCATTGTTAGGCTCACTTTCGACGGTGATGGTGCCGCTCATATCAACAATAGTTTTTTTCACAATTGCAAGTCCCAAGCCCATGCCACTTGTTTTGGTCGAGAAATTCGGATCAAATGCTTTATTGAGTGTGTCGGGCTTCATCCCCGACCCTGAATCGGAAATACGCAGATGCACCAAGCCGTTGCGCTCGTTTGCGGTAATCAAGATCACGCCCCAACCATCAATTGCTTGCACAGCATTTTTAATCAGATTCACCAGTGCGCGACGAAATTCTTCATCGTCAGCATAAATATTCGAAAGTTTTTTTGGTATATCAATTGCGAAACGAATTCGTGCTCGCTCAGCCTCGAAGAGCGACACCGCACTATCAACAATACTCTTGACGCTGACAAATGCGTAGCGACGTCGCGGCATTTCACCAAATCGCGCAAACTCGGTGGCGATACGGGTCAGGACATCAATTTGTTCGGTAAGTGTACGAAGCACGCGACGAAATATATTCGGGAAGTTAGTATCCTGATGTTCAAACGCATGTTGCACGTGCTGCACCGAGAGCTTCATCGGGGTGAGCGGATTTTTAATTTCGTGCGCTACTTGTCGTGCCATTTCTTTCCACGCACCTTCGCGCTCGACCTGTCCAACACGTTCGCGACTGACCGACAGTTCTTGTGTCATTGCATTGAACGCATCAACGACATCTCCAATTTCGTCGTGACGTTTGCGCGGCAGTGAAATAGCCAGACTACCAAGTGCCACGGCTTCGGTTGCCTCTTTTAATATTATGAGCGGTCGAACAATACGCGAAGCAAGATACGACGATATCAGCAGAGCAATCAACGCAAGAATAGTAATAGCATCGGAC
>JANYDV010000090.1 GCA_025363505.1 Bacteroidota bacterium | reverse complement strand
CCACAAACACAACCCAGCATTAATACCACTCGAATGAATTGGTGTCGAAGAAAAGATTGGCGAATAGAGGCTGTCTATATTGTCGAGTGGCGAAAGGACAATACCTTCGGGTTCGCTACGGTCAATCAATCCTGCCGTCATCGAAAGACTATCACTCATACCAAGTGGTACGCCGAATGATGCGAAAGCTCCGAAGTTTTTGATGTCATAGGTCGCGGTCGGCGAAGGCGATAGCGTTGCCCGATCGCGCACATAGGTCGCTTGAGCAGTCATTGATAGTGCACGACTAAGTCTTACCGATGCTTCGAGTCCGAAATTAGTAAAGACCAAATCGGGCTGAACAATAGTGGCAACCGATAACTGCGAAAGAGTCCATCGGAAAAAACCGCTGGCGCTGAGACCAAATGTACCGCCAATTGAAATAGAATCGCTTGCCGAAGCAGAGATTCGTTTTTCGATAATATCAGTAATCGTTCGGGATGGGGTTGATCGCGAAAGATATTGCACGTCACCGCGAAGCAAAGCGCGAGTGGAGAATTCGCCGATTGTCAGTGTTGCGGGTTGTTGGATGCTGAAGCCCGAACGATTCGCCGATCGAATAGTATCCGCGTAATTCGGAAATGAGCTGTCTATCGAAAAGAGATGTCGCGATGCAAACGATGCATACGCCGCAAGGAGAGTGGGTTCTTTTTCGGAAAAGATCGAAAAACCCGATTGTGCAAGAATATCAAATCTCGTCCGATGGTCATATGCATCAGGAAAGCGAGCAATGGCAAGTTGATCATCAAAAATATCGCCGGTCGAATCTTTGGTCGCGATCCCCCCATTCATTGTACTGAAAGCGGTGCTGTAGAGCATAAACAGTAATGAATGAACGGCTTTCGTATCATAGGTGATTTGTGAACGGAGCCACCAGTCATCTGTACGAGGATTGAGCTGCACATTTTGTGCCTGCTGAGAATGACCGGAAGTTCGGCGATAGACACTGAGCGCAATATTTACCGGATCAGAAGGGCTGATGCTGAAAAGCCCTTCAAAATTTGAAAAGCTATGAGTCAGTTCTTGAGTATAATGAATTCTGGAATAGGGAATCGGTGCACGAAATGTTTCGAGACGATAATTCACTGCATCGCTCGAACCATGATCAAGCGCTTGCAATTCGCCGCCATGAGTAATAGTCATTTCCGAAGCAAGTTCTACCGGATAATAATTGAGCAGTGATACGCCGGTGATGGGATCATTGAGTGGCAAGACACCATTCAAAAAAGTATTAATAATCGGCTCACTGTATCGAGAAGTCATCAGAAAAGTCTCATGACCAAAACTTTGATCACCCAAAGTAAGCGGCACGGCGCTGACCGATTCTTCTAAAAGGTTTGGGAGTGAATGGGGCGAGCCGTAATATCGTACTGCTTCATTGGAAATGATGATGTTCGAACCAAAATTTTTCGCCAGCGGTCGTTTGAATTCCGGATGTGGAAGCTTTTTGGTACTATCTTTTTTTAGGAGAGAATCAACCGAGGTCACGCCTTGTGCAAACGTAGCAGCCGCTCCTGCTATGAAGGCGAATACCATCACCGCCGCTAAAGCGACCAACCTCAGTGATATTGCGCGGTACTGTTTCAGTCTTAAAGGTGTTTAATGGTGTTGCGAATAACGCGAGAATCCTAAAATTGTTGCATTCGAATCGCTTGAAAGAAAATATTTTACATCATTTGGCTATCCTCGGCTCCACGGGGAGCATCGGGCAGAATACATTAGATGTTGTTCGGAAGAACCCCGGACGCTTCGTCGTCGAAGCCATTTCGGCGCATAGATCGGTCGATACAATACTTCAGCAGATCGAAGAATTCCGTCCGAAAACAGTCGTAATGACTGACGCCGAGTCTTTCAAAGTACTTTGCGAGATTGCACCCAAACATGTTGAAATCCAATTTGGCAATGACGCGCTCGAAGCTATATCGACGTTGCAAACAGTCGATACTGTTGTTGCTGCGATGGTCGGTTTTGCCGGACTGAAGCCCACGGTTGCAGCTATTTATGCGGGGAAACGAGTTGCGATCGCTAACAAAGAGACGTTGGTGGTTGCCGGTGAATTAATGACCGGGCTTGCAAAACAAACTGGTGCTGTGATTATCCCGATCGATTCAGAGCATTCGGCAATTGCGCAATGTTTGGTCGGTGAAACTCATGATTCAATCAAAAGAATTATTCTTACGGCAAGTGGCGGACCTTTCCGAGCAACGCCAAAAGAGGAGTTTTCACAAATTACTGTTGCAACGGCGTTGAAGCATCCGAATTGGGTCATGGGTCGGAAAATCACTATCGATTCAGCAACATTAATGAATAAAGGACTGGAAGTGATAGAGGCTCGTTGGCTTTTTGATGTAGGTCTTGAGAAAGTTGATGTGATCGTCCACAAGCAGTCGATTATTCATTCAATGGTGGAGTTTGTTGATGGGAGTGTAAAAGCACAATTGGGCGCACCTGATATGCGACTGCCGATACAGTATGCGCTTGGATATCCCGAGAGGTTGCCAGTGACCTATGACCTACTTGATCTTTTACAAAATAATCATTTCGATTTTGAAGCGCCTGATACCGATCGTTTTCCGTGTCTACGTCTGGCTCGTGAAGCGGCAGCTCGTGGCGGGGTATATCCTTGTATATTGAATGCGGCGAATGAAGTAGCGGTCGAAGCCTTTTTGAATGAAAAAATCGGTTTTATCGACATTCCAAGAATGATCGAGCACGCTATTGATCATGCACCTTCCCAATGCCTCGAACCCTTTGATATATCGACTGAAGCAGCAATTACAAAGGGCTTGAAACGCATTTACGAAGCCGACGTAAACACCAGAGCTTCAGTTGCAACCTTGATTAGCGATTAGTAGCTTTTATTTTTTGGGGTGGATTGACCCCGAACCCAATCTGTTAAAATAGCATTTACAGCACTATGGATTTTTTACAAACGATTTTCTACTTTATCATCACGATCTTCGCGCTCGTGTCAATTCACGAGTTCGGACATTTTATCGCAGGGCGCATTTTTGGAATGCACGTGCCGGTCTATTCGATCGGTATGGGACGGCGTCTGTTTGGCTTTAATAAGCTTAATGGCTTTACATTGGGTCCACTTAGTGATGAGCTTGAAGGAAAGCTTGGGGCAAATACCGATTATCGTTTATCACTCTTGCCGATTGGCGGGTATGCCCGCATTGCCGGAATGATCGACGAAACACAAATGGAAGAATTGTCAAGTACTCCCCAGCCGTGGGAATTTCGTTCGAAGAGTTGGTGGAAAAAGGCAATCGTACTTTCGGCAGGTGTCATCTTAAATTTTTTACTTGCGGGCGCAATCTTCATTGGTATAAAATATTCTGAAGGAAAAGTATTTTGGGATACGACTACCATCGGGTATGTCGCTGATCATTCGGCATCTGCCAAGATTGGAGTGTTGCCAGGTGATAAAGTTATTGCACTAAATGGTAAGCCTGTTAGCAATTGGCAGGAATTGCAGAATGAAGCAATCCTTGAGCATATGGGGGATGATTTCTCGATGACCCTCGAACGTGCCGGACAACGCTTTGATGTCAAATATAAATCAAGTGATATTTCTACTGAATCGTCTCAGATCGATAAAAGTTTTGGACTCTACCCTGAGGGAGTCGGCGGTGCTTTCATAACCGAAGTTACATCTTCGTATCCGGCTGACCATGCACATCTTAAATCAGGCGATCGAGTAACAAAAATCAACGGGACACCCGTCCTCAACGAAGTCGCGATGATCGACTTAATGAAACCCCATGCTAATGAGCAGATAACTCTTGAATGGGTGCGAGATGGAAATCCGATGTCCACACTGATCACTCCGAATGCCGCAGGGCAAATCGGTGTGCAAATCCAAGCGGCGCCATTTGCTGGGAAGGTAACAAGATTGAATTATGGTTTTGGAGAGGCAATCACTGCAGGAGTAAGTGATTTATTCACTGTCACAAAACTCTATCTTAAAAGTATGGGGTTGTTAGTAACCGGAAAGGTTGACGCATCGCAGAGTGTTGGTGGTCCGATTAAGATTGCAAAGTATGCGAAACAAAGTGCTAAAGGCGGTGCGGTCTCGTACTTCACTTTTATGGCAATGCTCTCAATATCACTCGCTTTCTTGAATATACTTCCGATACCGGCGCTTGATGGCGGTCATTTAGTGATTGTCTTCCTCGAAGCAATTCTCCGCAGAGAACTTTCACAAAAATTCAAGATGGGTTTTCAGCGCGTCGGTGTAACGTTCTTATTGTTACTAATGGCGTTTATGGTCT
>JANYDV010000027.1 GCA_025363505.1 Bacteroidota bacterium | reverse complement strand
TCCCTGCTTCGTGCATTGTTACTGCGCCACCGAGACATCGCTCTAATTCTATACGAAGCACTGCTACTTTCAAACCTGCATATTCATCGCTGTACTGCCGAAGCTTATCAAGCGATTTTGTGTATTGGCTGATTGCTCCGGTTGTATTACCGTTCGACAAATGATAGCATCCCACAGCCGCTTGAATCAGTCCTTGCAAAAACAGCCGCATTTCGCTACGGTCATATTGCCACAATTCTTCGAAGACATCGTGGCACTCGAAAAATTCTTTCTCGTTGAACAACTCGACCCCTTTGGCAAACTGCTCATCAAATGAACCATATTCAAATTCTTCTGGCATCTATGCAAATATACGAAATAAACGACCATTTTGTAGCGGCAACCTCATACTGGTTTGGTGATTTTAGACTTTCGCGAATTTTTCATAGTTATCTCCGGTCTGGACAATAGACAATAATTATAGGTGCTGAAAACTTCGAGAATATAAAACCAAAAAACTGCTTATATCTTGGTAATGGGGGCAGTTCGGGGGTCGAACACATAACACGGGAACAGATACGCCAATAAGGGGGTTTTTCACGTTCTATTTTCAAGGGGCCTATAGCTCAGTTGGTTAGAGCGTGCGCCTGATAAGCGCAAGGTCAGTGGTTCAACTCCACTTAGGCCCACCATTGAAAAGGAATCGAGACAATTTGAACTATACACCGTAGAGTTCACGTTTCTAAGTCCCGATAACAATAATTGAAAATGTGGGGCCCTTAGCTCATCTGGTAGAGCGACTGATTTGCATTCAGTAGGTAAGGAGTTCGACTCTCCTAGGGTCCACAAACTGCACAACAATGGGGCTGTTTTAGATACTTTTCTTTAAGTCTCTAAAACAGTCCCATTTTTCGTTGACTGTCATTTTTTTTGTATCTTTTTTTAGGTTTTTTGTGTCTATTATAATATGATATTACGCTACACCACCCTGTTTGCGCTTGTTGCGCTATTGTTCGCCGGATGCAAGTCCGACACCATCACGCCAACGGTTGTAAACGAAGGGATCTCGGTTTCGATAAACAATCTTCCGCCAAATCGTGCGGGGGAAACGTATGCGTTTTGGCTCGAATTTCCGAAGACCACCATAGGCACGAAACAAAACTCGCCGCAACATGGAGGTACTGTGAATAAACTGGTTACTACGTTCACGGTTGATACCAAAGGGAAAATTCTCGGGTTTGATACGACAAATTTACGTACTCGTCTTGGGCATTCATTGGCAATAGCCGAGCATTGCGTGATTTCTATCGAGCGTATTGGTGCTATCATTGATACCCAACCGGCAGCACCGTTTCTCGTAGGCGAAATCTCCGGTACCGCGACTCAGGGCAACTCAACATTGTTGATCGACAATGAGGACGCCATCGGTTATTCGTTTAGCAATCTCACCGGTAAAGCAACATTCACCTCCGCAAATAAAGATACCAGTTCACAACTTTATTTGATGGATGCAACAAGCCCAACATCAAGGTTACCCGGCATTAGTGATACCCCGCCGCTCACTAACAAATGGGCATACGCACTCTGGGCAGTCGATACTGTCTCGGGCGCACCATTTTATATCTATTATGGCACATTCTCTTCGCCATCGGGCTTCGATTCTGATTCAACCAATAACGAAGCTCATTTCCCCGGAGGACGGTATCCAAACGGCGCAGGCATACGCAAATATGATCTTCGCAAAACCGGTAAGGCAAGTGTGTTAGTAACAGTCGAACCAAATTTTGTAGGGGTAACTCCCACTACGCCTTCGCCGATTGTGCTCTTAAACGGTCCGGTGCCCATCACCACAGGATATTATTCTCCAATCCCCCTGGCAAATGTCACATCATTACTTCCGAAAGCAACTGTAACGTTGTCGCGTTAAATGAAATTATCGTATCTTTGGGTTTGGCTACTGCTGATACTGTTTTCGTGTACACATAATCCGATAGAATCGGAGCAACCATCAGGTAATTTTCCTCCGGCGATCTCAACCATTATGACCAACAGCTGTAATGGCACATCGTGTCATACCGGCAGACAGGATATAAACGACAGTCTCGACCTCTACACCTGGGAAGGAATGACCCGTGGTAGTAAATTTGAATATACCGTCATTCCCTACAATGCCGCGAAGAGCCATCTCTTCGAACACATTAATACAAACGAAAATCTTGCGGCTATTGCCTTTCCGAGAATGCCGCTCGCGCGCGACCCGCTTACTGCGGCAGACCAAAAAACTATTTTCGATTGGATCAATCACGGTGCACCAAGCAACGATAACAAGATCGCCTATAGTGATGTCATCCATAAAGTGTTTATCGTTTGTAGTGGCGAGGATGTCATTACCGTGTTGGATGATGATGTTCATAAAGTCATTCGCGCCAGCTCGATCAAAACCGGAAGTGGTATGCTCTCTCCATCATGTATTGCAATCACGCCGGATAAAAGCTCCATTATTGTCGGCACTCAGGCTTCAGGTGGTATCATAAGAAAATATAATACCACTGTTCTTACGTCCATCACCGAATGTAAAAGCGGGCTTTCTTGTAATGACATTGCTCTCACACCTGATGGTACCAAAGGCTACATTACCGATTATCCTTCTTCCGGTATTAGTCGTTACGGAGTGTTTGATGCTGTTTCGATGACATTTCTCAAGACTGTGATTTCATCATCGCTTCGTGCTACCTATGGAGTGGTAACATCGCATGACGGTCGCTATACATACGTTAGTGGCAGCGGTTCGGATAATATTGGTCGCATCAGCAATAAGACAGATTCGATCATAAAGATTTTACCACTTGGCAGTGATGTGCCCACTCCCGTACCCGGCGAGTATCAGGCAAAATATTTCCCGGGCTTTATGACGATTTCGCCTAACGATTCATTGCTATGTCGGTTGTCAAAACAGCTCGGAAGTTGTCGTGTTTGATCTACACCTCGATTCGATCATCGCGAGAATTCCGGTACTATTCAATCCCTACGGCTCACATCTTACGCCCGATGGCTCCGAGTTATGGGTAGCGGCTTGGGGTTCCGATCAGATCAAAGTAATCAGTACATTGACCAATACCGTTACC
>JANYDV010000001.1 GCA_025363505.1 Bacteroidota bacterium | reverse complement strand
TCTGTTGAAGTCTGGCAGTAAGTTAATGTAATAAGATAGCCCCTCCTTTTCAAGGAGGGGTTGGGGTGGTTGATCCTGACTCTCTCTTAGTGCGCAACACCTCAATCCGTGCCAAAATCTTTTCGATGCACAATTTTTGGCAATTATAGGTCATTCCCAAATGACAAAATATTCATAAAAATCTGCTTGGGGTGGTGTAACTATCGTCGTTGAAAAGCATTATTATAGTAAGCAGTTGTAATCCCCCCGAGATTGCTGCGACACTAACCTATTACAGCTATGAAAGAGCTAAAATTCGTGATCATTTTTGCCACATTTATTGTGGTGATGTTCGCTTGGGGCTTGATGTAAACATACCCACAACCACCGGAGTGTTTGCGCTTTAGCGTTTGAGATACTCGTGTTTCAATCTCACACAACAGCAGGTCCTCCCGATGCAAAAGAAGGAAAGATGATAGCAGCTTTTTTTACTGGCGATGCCTTGCATCAGCAGTATATGAGCTGCTATTTTTTGTAGGCTGAAGCGATGTTTGAAAATTGATGGATTTCTTTGTTGCAAATCTTGCTTCTCACTGCTCATTCAGGAGCAAATGTGCTAACCAATTATTATTTATTACATCAAGTCGTCGCCGAGCTTTCGCGTTCGGTCGTAGGTAGCGAGTTTCTCGGAAGCCATTCGGTGCACGCCGATGAATTACAATTAGTCTTTGGTGATGTGACCGTTGTGGCGTTACTTGCACCATCAAAAATTTCGTTTTATCAACTTTCTCAGGAAGCCAAACTTCCGAAACGCAACGTGCTGTCGTTCTTCGGCGAGCTCGAAGGGATGACGCTCAAAGAAATTGCGATCGAGCATGATGATAAGATCATCACTTTCCATTTTGGCGAGCTGTTGTTACTCTTACGTTTTTTTGATTCGCCGAATGCGCTCCTGATCAAAGACACTGAAGTCATCGCCTCATTCAAAAAAGAACACGAACGTAAAGCGCGAGAAAGCAAACCCGTTATAGCAGACCATTCGGCTTCCGCCGAACTTCGCCGACATCTTCCGATGCTCGGGAAACATCTTGAGCGGGAATATTTTGCACGCTATGATAGAGTCAATGATGTTTCGGTTCAAGCATTCGACTCGCTTCTGAGAAATTCAAAACATTCGACGCTCTATCGGCGTGGCGAAGAGCTGTTGCTCTCGCCGATCGAGCTGCATTCGATAGCAGATAGCTATAGTGTCGAAACAATTACCTCCACTTCGCAAGCCATCGAGTTTGTGCTTTCGTATCGGCACAAAACGATTGCACTGACTTCGCGCAAACATACGATGCGTGCGACACTTAATGCGTTGTTAGGTCGGACCGCCAAAGCCACTAACGATGCCGTGCGCGGCATAGCCGAAAGCGAACGCGCTGAGCGCTACCGCGCCATTGCTGATGCGATACAAACCCAAGCGTATGACCTTCCGAAAGGAAGCACAACGATCAATTTTGAATTTGCCGGCATTCCGGACAGCGCGACACTCGATCCAAAAAAAACAATCTACGAAAATTCCGCTCGCTACTACGAACAGTCGCGTCACTCGCTGGAAACGAAAGCATTGCTGAGCGAAAAATTAATTGGTCTTGAGCACAACGCCATCGCACTCACTGCGGCATTAGTTGAAATAGATGAGTGTCATTCGATGCGAGAGCTTGATGCTTTTGAAAAGAAGATGCAATCACGGTCGTTCTTGCTCGAAAAAAGCGACGAAAGTGCTGAGCGTTCGGGCGATGATCTCGACCGCTTTCGACGTTTTACTGTTGCCGGCGGCTTCGAAGTGCTTGCCGGAAAAAATGCTAAGCAAAATGATGAGCTGACGATGAAGATCGCCGCAAAAGAAGATCTCTGGTTTCATGCGCGTCACGTCAGCGGGTCGCATGTGGTGCTTCGCACTGCCGGCAAAAAAGAGATACCGCACGAGGCTATCATTCACGCTGCCGAAATTGCGGCTTTTTATAGCGACGCCAAAACCCAAACCACAGCTCCGGTTGCCTATACCAAAAGAAAATTTGTCCGTAAAAGTAAAGGTGCTGCGCTCGGGGCAGTAAAACTCGAACGAGAAGAAGTCGTGATGGTCCAGCCAAAAGAGCATTAAATTTATTAGCTTTAGCTGATATTATTCGGAATTATTATAAGCTGTCACTGTTTATATCTATGATTAATATAAGTTATAGCTTATGAGATTATCTAATAAAAAATATCAAAAAGCTCGATTAGAATACGAATTCGCTAATAATCCCATCAAGACCTTCGAAATTACCCCAAAAAGTTGGGTCCGCGTGATTCGTCAGGCACTGGGTATGACTTCTATCGAACTTGCAAAACGTTTGAAGATCAATCAATCGGCAGTAACACAACTCGAACAACGCGAGGAACTTGGTACCGTGACACTGAAAACACTTCGTGAAGCGGCAAATGCCCTTGAGTGCGATTTGTATTACGTGATTGCGCCCCGTGTGTCGCTCGAAGCAACCATTAATAAACAAGCGATGGCGATGGCGAGAAAAAAGTTAGATATAGTAGCACATTCGATGGCACTCGAAGCACAATTGGTCAGCCCAAAACAGCGTGAACTTCAGGTCGTATTGCTTGCCGAAGAAATAAAACAGACGATGCCAACTACATTATGGAATAACGATTGATAACCGGCAACACATACGGTACAACGCCACTCGATCCGGATGAATCCGATGGACTCTTGATCGAGATTTCAACACATTCCGAACTTGACGTGGCCGAACAATTTAATATTGCCTTAGCAGAACTCTGGGCAACAGGAAGAAAACACAATGATATACTTACCGTTAAGTTTTTAAAACGCCTACACAAAGAAATGTTTTCTGGCGTCTGGCGTTGGGCGGGTACATTTCGCACATCAAACAAAAACATCGGTATCGAATGGAGAGGCGGTGCTATATCAATTGCATTACAACAATTACTCCTGGATGTCGAATGTCAAATTAATCAAGGAATATATCCGTTTGATGAAATTGCGGCGCACTTCCATCATCGTTTAGTCAGTATCCATCCTTTCCCAAACGGCAACGGAAGGCATGCTCGGCTTGTCACAGATTTATTGCTCATGCATTATCATAAAAGTCGAGGAAGTTGGGGTGCAACGATGCAAATGCCGATCGAAGAAATACGGAAGGAATATCTGGCAGCACTACGCGAAGCTGATGACGGTAGTATTTCGAGGCTCACTCTCTTTTTACGGCAATAAAAAGCCCGCCGTTTGCGGGCGGGCTATTGGTTTATCATGGAAGTCTCCTTATTTTTTATTGTTATCGTTTTCCTTCTGAACGGTAGTATATGGTGTCATAGAACGAGTGCTCAAGAAATATCTCAACAGTATCACGCTCAGGATGAACATAATGCGTACTGCCAAATACCGGTTGCGGCACGATGATATACTTCCCCGGGTTTAGAACAGCAGTAAAGTCGCCGTGTTCATCACTGATTGGTTTAGCGACCAAGCGCTCACTTAAATCAACGATATTAATCTGAGCGCCCGCAAGGGAGTGCGAACTATCGGCAATAGTATGACCATAAATCGCTACCGCCGGTGTGGGATTGTCGTTAATAACATTAGCATCACCACAGCCTATAAACATTGCGAACATAGAAATTTCGATGAGCGTAAGTCCGATATTGCGTAACATAACTCCTCCTCTTCACTATTGTAATAAATAGACAGTACTTAATTCTATAGTGAGTATAAACAATTTTGGTGCCAAAGTATATTTGTTGTACATTTGATTCAAATAACGTTAGTTATGGGAAATACTAACGTCAAAGAGGATAGGACAGTCGTGGGGAGGATTTATATTTTTGTTAGAACCACTTATAAAAAGCAAATGGGTGGAAAAGCTTTTCGATTATTGGTCGATTAGCTTTCCACCCACTTGCGAGGCTTCGAGAACTTATTGTCCGACGATATCGCCCTTCATACCACCAAGTGCTCCGATGAGCTCTTTCTGCTCAGGTTCCGGTACTTTATAGTCATTGAGCGCTTTTTGAAGATCTTCGACTAATGCGCCGAAATCTTTATCACCGATCTTCATTCCATGATGAGCGGTCTTCATATCTTTACCGGTGTACTTTACCGGTCCGCCTGTTGCAGCGCTAATCTGCTCGACGAGCATCTGTTTGAGATGCGGGACGTTTGCATGAGCAAAGAATTTGTTGATGCGTTTATCACCGGCAACGTGAGTAACGAATGTATCAACGACAAGCTTAATAGCACCACCGCCACCGAGGCGTTCGTACAATGTTTTTGGTGCCGGAGCCGGTGCAGGCGTCGGAGCTACCATAGCAGTATCTTTTTTCATCATATCACCAGCGGTATCTTTTTTGCCGCATGAGGTGAGGGTAAAGACGATTGCAAGCGTGCAAACGCTTAAGAAGAGTGCGCGAAGTTTCATAGGAACAAGTTTATATAGTGAAAAATAACATGACACACCAAGCCAATGGTGTAAACTGATTTACATACATACAAACACCCCAATTGGATGTGCTTGCGGTACAAAATTACGATATTTTTCCACTTCCCCATCAAATTCATAGTTTGGTAATAAATATGCCTTCGACAGAGGTTCCCACGGGAACTCTGACTTTTGGAAATTGAGCCGAAAAAGTCGTATATTCGTACTTGAATTTTCACTAAATCTATCTATAATAATGATTACTCGTACACTTTTTTCGTGCCTTTGCGCCACCTTGCTTTTGGCAAGTTGCGGCAACAAAAGCGGCGATGGCATGGCTACAGCCAACAATGCCAAAGCAGATTCGATGAAAACCGCCTATAAAGCCATCTCTGATGCTTGGGATGCAGGCAAAGTTGATGAATTTGATAAGTATGTAGCCGCAAATGCTGTCGATCATGATGGCATGCCGGGACAAAAACCGGGTATTGCCGGCATGAAGGAAATGGCTTCAATGATGAAGGCAGGCTACCCCAATATGAAATCTACCATCGAAGATCTGCGTGTTGACGGTGATGTCCTTACCGTTCGCTACAAAGTATCTGGCACAAATTCGGGAGCGATGATGGGAATGCCACCAACCAACAAAAAGATGTCTGACGTCGGTGGTTATGATCAAATGCGTTGGGAAAATGGTAAATTTGTCGAGCATTGGGGTGTATTCGATGCCGCAAAGATGATGATGCAACTCGGGATGATGCCACATCCACCAGACTGCGAACCAGGTGCAGGCACACCACCTCCTCCACCACCAGGAGCACCAATGGGTAAAGACGAAATGAAGAAGAAATAATTTTTTCTTATATGTCAAACAAAGCCCGCTTCTGAGAAGTGGGCTTTTTTATTGGTGTGAAAATAAACATGGATAAACATGGGTTGAAACCCATGTTTATGCTTCAGTCGTCCTTCGGACTAAGATACAATGCATTTCCTAAAAGTCTGCTTTAGCGGACGACTGAGGCTTAACACGGGGTTTCAACCCCGTGTCGATTTCATATGCGTAAATTTGTCCGAAGATGGCGCATACATATATTTCAAATCATATACATCTGGTATTCAGCACCAAGCATCGCGAAAAATCTCTGACGCCTGAAATTCGGGAAAGACTCTGGAAATTTCTCGCAGGAATTGCTCGGAAAAATAATTTTGAACCAATAATTATTGGCGGATACGACGATCATTGCCATGCGTTAGTATCGTTACCCTCATCAATAACTATTGCAAAGGCTGCCCAGCTATTGAAAGGCGGATCGTCAAAATGGATATCAGATACCTTCCCCGAAATGAAAAATTTTTATTGGCAAAATGGTTATGGTGCATTCAGTGTCAGCGTCTCGCATATTGATCGTACTGTTGCATACATAAAAAATCAGGAAGAACATCATAAACGTCAGACATTTGAAAACGAATACATCGGATTTCTCGAAGTACATCATATAGCATTTGACAAAAAGACGATATTCTCGGAAGATGATACAAGCAACCCTGACTTGGACACCAACATGGGTTAAAACCCATGTTTATGCTTCAGTCGTCCTTCGGACTAAAACAAAATGCATTTCCTAAAGTCTGCTTCAGCAGACGACTGGGACATAGCACGGGGCTTCAGCCCCGTGAGGAAGACAGCGTAGCTCCGACATGGGTTAAAACCCATGTTTATACTTCAGCCGTCCTTCGGACTAAAATACAATGCGTTTCATGAAAAGTCTGCTTCAGCAGACGACTGATGTCTAAACATGGGTTTTAACCCATGTTGGTGTCCAAGTCAGGGTTGCTTGTATCATCTTCCGAGAATATCGTCTTTTTGTCAAATGCTATATGATGTACTTCGAGAAATCCGATGTATT
>JANYDV010000308.1 GCA_025363505.1 Bacteroidota bacterium | reverse complement strand
GATGTCGGTCGCGTATTGGGTGTGCCGCTGAGTATCATTGGTGAACTTACGGAGTCAATTCCGGTAGTGATGGGGAAAGTCACTCCGCTCAAAGAAGCGGTTGAACTTCCTGAGATGAAAAGTGTGCTTGCGAAGCATTCTCAAGGTGAGCATCGTGAAAAGCTGAAGAATCTGATTAAGAATGCCTTAGTGCTGGAAGGTTTTGCACGTTCGGCAAGCAAACACGCTGCGGGTGTCGTGATCGCACCGGGAGATATTTCGGATTATGTGCCGCTATTCAAATCGCCGAACGATGAAGACTTGGTGACGCAGTATTCGATGAAAGACATCGAGGATGCGGGACTCCTAAAGATGGACTTTTTAGGGCTTCGGACGCTGTCGATTATTGACACGACGCTTGCGTGGATCGAACAAAATCACGGCATCAAGCTCAATATTGATGACATTCCCATAGACGATCCGAAAACCTACGAATTATTTGGACGCGGCGACACGCTTGCAGTGTTTCAGTTCGATTCGCCACCGATGCAAAATTATATGCGCTCGCTCCAGCCTGAGAATATGGAGGACTTAGCGGCAATGAATGCGCTCTACCGCCCGGGACCGATGGAATACATCCCGGATTTTATCGAGCGCAAGCACGGACGAAAGGCAATCGAATACATCCATCCGCTCATTGAGCCAATCTTGAAAGACACTTATGGTGTCATCGTCTTCCAAGAACAGGTAATGCAAACTGTGCGCGATCTTGCGGGCTTTACGCTGGCAAAAGCAGACGAAGTGCGTCGTGCGATGGGTAAGAAAGATTTACAAAAGATGGAGGCGATGAAATCGCAGTTCATCAGTGGTGCTGAAGAACGCGGTGTGCCCAAAAAGATCGCAGGCGAAATTTGGGAGCAGCTCTTAAAATTTGCGAGCTATGCGTTTAATAAATCGCACAGCGTCGCCTATGCGATCATTGCTTATCAAACAGCTTATCTCAAAACACATTATACGGCGGAGTTTTTGGCGGCGAATATGACGCATGAAATGAACTCGACCGAGTATGTGGTACAGTTGATCGACGAAGCGAAGCGATTTGATATTCAGACACTACCGCCTGACGTCAATTCAAGTCTTTTGAAATTTACTCCGACCGATAAGGGTATTCGTTTCGGGCTTGCGGGTATTAAGAATGTTGGTGAAAAAGCCGCAACCGGTATTGTTGCCGAGCGTATTGCAAATGGTGATTACAAGACACTCTATGATTTTACAGCACGTATCGACTCACGTCTGACAAACAAACGGGCAATCGAAGCTCTCACTTTGTCGGGCGCATTTGATGGGATGCGACCTGAGAATATTTCGTGTGCCCAGTTTCGAAGCGATCTGTTTGTGAACATCGAAAAAGCTGTTGACTATGGTTCGGTCGCATCAAAGATGAGTTCGCTTGGGCAAGATAGTTTGTTCGGCGGCGGATCGGGCGAGCCTTTGATCAATTCCGAGCCGGCTCTGACACCCGCACATTCTATCTTTAGCGACCGTGATTTGCTTTCTAAAGAAAAAGCAGTATTGGGATTTTATGTTAGTGGTCATCCGCTTGAACCCTACCGGGTTGATGTGCAAAGTTTTAGCTCGGTCAAATTTAGCGAACTCATTGATATGAACGCTAATGAGGATGTCTTTATTCTCGGGAGTATTGTTTCGATTCAAAAGAAGCTCAGCCGTGAAGGGAAGGCGTTTGCTATTGTAACCGTTGAGGATTTTTCGGGTAAATGCGAATGCGTATTTTGGGGCGAGGCATTTGAAAAATATAAAGACCTGGTGGTTGATGAACAGCCGATTGCCATTAGCGGTCGCGTCAGGAAAAACTCGATTAATGACACGGCAAACATCGTTGTTAATGAGGCATTTGCTATCTCAGAGGTGCGTCGCAAACGAGTGAAGGGCATCGTATTCAAAGTGGTAGATGATGGTGAAGCGGTCAATAATGAATTAGCAAATTTGAAATTATTGTTGGCGCGTCATCCGGGGAATTGCATCTCGTATGTCGCTGTTGAACACACTGCAAGCGCTACGGTACGACATTACAAATTACCGAGTGCGTTTACTGTCGCTGCCGATAATGCATTGATCGCTGATGCCGAAGCACAGTTCGGGCGAAACACCGTATTATTTCGATCGTAAGATCATTTGTAATGTACTTATAGAAAAGGAACGAACAATTTATGTCAACTACAACAGGAACAGCTGCTTTACACTTTACCGATGCTTCTTTTGAACAAGATGTGCTTAAAAGTGATATTCCCGTATTAGTCGATTTCACTGCAACATGGTGCGGACCGTGCCGGATGATCGCTCCGATCATCGAAGAACTTGCAGGTGAATATGCATCTCGTGCGGTGATCGGCAAAGTAGATATCGACGAAAATCCGAATATCTCGATGAACTACGGTATTCGCTCGGTGCCAACGCTGATGATCTTCAAAGGCGGAAAGCCCATTGATATGGTAGTCGGTGCAGTTGGCAAACAAAAATTAATCGAGAAGCTCAACGCAGCTCTCAACTAAACTTTAGTCCTAAGTTATTAAAAAAGCCCGCTCGATGAGTGGGCTTTTTCTTGCTGATTTGTCTGCAATAACTGCCCACTCAGCCCTCGGACTCATAATCATCTTTCGTGTTCTCTCAATAATACCCATAACATTACCCTCCGTAAATTGGAATAAATGAATGATCCACTCAAAAACAAACATACAACCTTATCGCGAAAATGTTACGGAATACAAAGCCTCACACTTTTAGCGAAAAATGGGATGTGATTGTATAATTGCTACGGGGTAAGGGTAATGTGTTTTCTGAAAGATTGGGATGATAAATGAGGAAAGTTTGCAACAAAATATGGGGAGAGATTGGTTAAATATTAGATACGATTATACCATAAATCCAAAATTTGTAAATTCATTCTTGATTTTGAGGATAATTATGGGGAGAACTCTTAACCAATAATAGTAGAAGATGATACCGGAAATTTCTGAATTTGGTGGCGGACGAAGCTATAAGCAAGCCAGACAACTTCAACAAAAGGAGAAGTTGCCAGCACTACAGGCACGTTTAGATGATTTCCTTACTTCACAAGTGGACGCTTTTGCATACCACGGAAATTTACTTTACCGAATTACAAAAATGAGGTATGGGAATCCAATAAAGGAGCAAAATAAAAAATCTGCCTTTCCAATTGTTATATCTGCATATGTAGGATTTGCGACACTTGGAGAAATGTTTTTTGACCACTTGAAGGGTAACAGGGAACAGTTTATTCATGCTATTAGCACAAACTCGCCTCATGTAGCATGGACATTCGATCAGATGGTTCAAGCAAAAGTGAATATCAATTGGCAAAGGAGCTTAAATTCACCTGCCCTTGATTCCCCCGCGGCATTAATATACACATTAAGCCGCAAT
>JANYDV010000304.1 GCA_025363505.1 Bacteroidota bacterium | reverse complement strand
CTTCACTCAGCACGGAGGGGTATGAAAAGCCCTCCGTACTGTGGGCTTAAAATTATGAACCCATCGGAATTTTGTATTCAGCAAAATAATCAATAGCATCAACAGAACCGCGATTAGGTAAAATAGTTGTAGCACTACTTTCTCCGAACAGTTCATTGATAGTTTTCTTAAACCATTCCTTAAAAGGGATTGGACCGGGACTCCATCCAGCACCCGTTTGTTTATTTTTAGGTGCATAAGTTGTGATTTCGGAAAATACATTTTTAGTGCCATTGTCGTCAAAAGTTACAGTCCCAACGATGCTACCATTCTGAATGATTTTCCATTTTCCATTAGATACGATTTCTATTTCAAGTGCCATAGTAGTTTTTAAATAATTTAATTGTTCGTCTCTTTCTCTTCAGTAGAAATCCTCCAAAAAGCATTGAAAATGTCAATTTTAAAGGTATTCTGAATTTTCTGTATCAAAATGTGTTATATTCGTATACAAATGTTGGGGCGAGCAGGGATTGAACTCGCTCGGTACTTCAGAGTATTACTTTTACCAATAATGCTCCCCAACATTAACTCGTTTTGTAAAAAAAACAAATAGAACGCTATTGCTAATGTTCATATTTGAGGAACACCGCTTGTTTTTGAGCGGTGTTTTTTTTATGCTACTTTGAATTTAATAATATTTGAGTGTGCGCCTCCCTTTATACTTTCCCGAATATTTCGTCTTATTAAATCCGAAGTATCGCCTCGCTCAACATTCGCTCTGAGAATATCGAGGTTTAGAAACTGAGCAATTAAATCGTTATCATAATGTAAATAGGAAAGGATTTCACTCGCTGTTCCATACTGCTCTTCAATCATTATCTTAATAGCTTCTTTTATCCAAAGAGGTTCTTCCTGTGGAATTGTTTCCAGATCGTTATCGAGCGGCTCTGTTTTCCCCCATTTTTTTCTTCGGCTTATCCAAAGATATTTTTCCCCCTCCGAATCAATTAATTCCAAATGTGCGCATCGCTTAATCATTGCTCCTACTGATACTCTCCATTTCGGTTTTAGTCTCAATAAATGACTAAGGGTAACTCTTGTAATATCATTAAGAAATGTTTTCTCTGGCATCAAAAAAACACTTGCAAAGTAGTTTGCTTGCTCCTCGAAATCTTTAAAATATTTCTGATAGCGCAGATCGCTTTTTTTGACATTTTTATGTAATAGGATATGACCAAGTTCGTGCGCCGCATCAAAACGGGTACGAACTGCACAATGTTTATTTGAGCAAAGATGAACATAAGGTTTCCCATCATTTCCCCATCTTGAAAAGGCATCCAACGAATCTGAATCTATCTCGGAAGTATAGACAAGGATACCCGCCGATTCCATTTCTGCAATGAGGTCTTCTATCGGCTCTAAACCTAATTCCCAAAGTTTTCTACAAGCCATCGCGCACTCTTCGATTTGATCATGAGTAAGCAATTCAGGATTTTTTATATCAAATTCTGGAATATTTAATTTCGGAAGATCGGTAAAGTTTTGAATTGCTCCAACAATTTCTTCCATCATGTCCAAAGTTCGCATTGCGCTAACTCGTGCGATTTTCGTTGCCGCACTCAACGAACGGAAGTATATAGGTTCATCGGTGCTCTTAGAGGGTTGTGTAAAAAAACTCCATTTAACTTTCAGCACGTCGGATAGTAATGACATGTTATCTGGTTTTGGGGTATAGCCACCGTTCTCATAGTTTGAAATGGATTGGCGGCTAATGCCTGTTCTATATGATAGTTCAGTTATGTCCATGCGCCGTAGTTCTCGTGCTTCTTTTATTTTTTCTCCGTTGAATCTGGTTTTGCTGTCTTTTTCTCCTGTCATGGCGTGATTGTTTTTGATTATTGTAGATAGACTAAATGTTAGAACGACGACCGCGCTCCTGTCTTTTCTTTTGCAAATCCTTCTTAATGGATTCACGTATGTTACGCTTCGCTTTTGGCTTTTCTATGAACTTAGCGAGGTCAATTTTTTGATGCTCACCGGAAAGGTAGTCGTCGGCTTTCACAGGGTATACCTCGAAAGAATTTAACTCGCTATTAAGAGTTGCTAAATAGATTTCCGAATGAGCGAATTTATTAATGAAAGTTTTTACCTCTCCTTTTTTTATTGGTTCAAAATATTCTAAAATAAACAAGAGGGTATGCGTGGTTGTGTACTCGGCAAACATTTCATATTGGGATGTATCCTTTCGGATTCCGGGCGGTGTTTCTAAATCGGAGAAACGACGTATTTGAACAATGGAGTCCATAGCTCTAACTGTCGTTCTGTACCGATTCGGAATAATTACGTATCCGAAATCTAATGCCGCATTATATAGGGTTTGATCGTTTTTGCAGTACCTAAGAACTCCAGCAGCCAGTGGGCGTCGCTGTGGGAGATAGCCCTGACGATCATCGTCCACTAAATAGGCAATTTCAGGAGTCGTTATAGAGATGCGCTTCACGACCGACTCAATAAAGGGACGCATCCCATTAGAATCAAGGTCATTAAGAAATTTGAGCTGATCTTCGTTCATTATAGAGTGTTTGTAAATGAAAAACAAATATTTGACCTTTAACAAAAATATAGTAAAAAGGTCGTTGCCTTCAAAAATGTAAAGGCGCTATTGCAGGGGAGGTAACGAACGTTTTCAGATGGTAGTTCCGAGGTGAGCACAAAAAATCTTTTGAGTCTTAGATGCCAATAAGGGCGAACATAAACTACAAGCACCTATCCAATTTTTACCCTCTATACTCTTATAAAATCAACATTTCTGTTAATTCTTCTTCCAGATAGGCGTTACTTCATAACCCTTTTGGCGAAGTAAATTGATGACTCCTTCGCTGCCGGGAAGGTGAAGTGCACCTACTGCTACGAAGATCGTTTTGAGTTGTGCTATCGAGTCGATGCGGTCTGCCATTCGGTGGTTGCGGTCGAGAATAAGAGCTTTGTTAAAGGTGTTCGAAAGTTCGCCGCGATTGTAAAATGAATAGAGCGAATCGAGATCGCCATTTTTGTATATGTCAAGCAGATCTTCAAGTGGTTCGGCTGTTGTATCGGGATAGAGCGTTTCGTCGAGCAGCATTTTCGCTTGTTCTTGCAAGGGTATAATATCAATAGCATTAAGCTGTTCGGCGACAGTTTCGATGCCGATCAATTCTTTGTGAGATTCTTTGGCACGCTTCATCAGAAATTCGTCGAGAAAATCAGAGTAATCGCTCTCATCCCCCGTTGTTTGCATCAATCCCATCAAAAACATTGGTTTGACCGATGAAAACATCGAAAGCTCGACGCTGAACGAATCGCGCATCAACTGTTCAAGTTTTCCATAGTTTTCAGGTGTGATTAGCATTCGCAACGTCGTATCTCCACGCATTTGAAGCTTACCAAGAAGTGAAAAAGGGTCAAGCTCATCCAATTTAATCTCCATCCCAAATGCTTCACACTGCTTGATATAGGGTACAATCAAGGATTTAAATCTGAAGGCGCGTTTATCATACGAATGGACAGTGCCATAGAGATAACATGGTTTTTTTAAATGTTTCCCACTTATCTTCCATAGCAAAGAGGTAGTCTTACTTTGGCGGGATATCGTATGTCCCGACAGAGGAATAGCCAGGGCAAATACGAAGAGAAAAAAAATGAATGCGAAAGTATTTCTTTTCATTAATATCAATTTCATTACCTATACAATCATTTAATGGACGGATTTGTTTTATAAATCTTATGAACTTACAAGCATACCAATCAGCCCATTCCGCACTCGCACTCCTTGATGCTTCGGCATTAACCGGCAGAATATACGCTCGTGGTGCCGATGCGCTCGATCTGCTCCATAGAATGAGCACCAATGACATACGCCCACTCTTCAGCAACCCCGGGGTTGGCACACAAACGCTTTTGACAACAGAAAAAGGCAGAATAATTGATCTATTAACAGTCATTTCTGATCAAGATAAAGCCATAATCATTACGAGTCAGGGGAGTGAGCAGCGAGTGATAGACTGGCTCAATAAATTTGTGATAATGGAAGACGCAACGTTTATCAATGCGACTGGCGACATTTCACATATATTGATATTTGGTCAATCGGCTTTGGATCTACTCACCTCAGAAACAGGGTCTAATTTGATTGCAATCGAAAATTTTAATTCACTTGAAGTTACTATTGCTTCGATAGCCGTCCGTTTGCAAAAAAGTTATCGCATCATCGAAAGCGGTTTCTCACTTTTTTGTGATGCTAAAGACACCGAAGCATTAATGATTTATCTGAGCGAAAAGGTGGAATCGCTTGGGGGTGCTGTTATTGATAATGATACTTTTGACACACTTCGTATCGAAGCAGGAATTCCCATTGCACCCAACGAGCTTAACGAAAAACATAATCCGCTCGAAACATCACTTGTCCATGCCGTAAGTTTTACAAAAGGCTGTTATATTGGTCAGGAAGTGATTGCACGGCTTGATAGCTACGACAAAGTGCAACGACACATGATGGGTGTGCAGTTAACGAATAAAATTGAAGCTGCGGAAATGCCGATGAAAATAGTTTCTGCCGATGGGACAGAGATTGGTGAGGTTACATCATTTACCTTTAGCCCAAAACTTTCAACGAGTATCGGTTTGGCATTTATCAAAACAGCATTTGCAAACCCTAATAGCACCGTTATGGTCAACGGAACTTCGGCACAATTAATAAAACTTCCATTCGACACAGAATCTTAAATTGCACAACGCCGTATAGCTATTATGCCAACTATAGAATTACCGATTATTGAACAAAGCGGTGACCTGATGGTCGAAACTTTCCTGTCGAGCGAATCTACTTCGCAAGAAGTTGTGCGTCGTATACATGAGTTAAAAACAAAGCTCAAGGACAGAGTTGTGATTCTCGGGCATCACTATCAGCGCGATGATATTATTCAGTTTGCTGATAAGACCGGGGATTCATTTGAACTTGCTCGCTATGCCGCAACTCTTAAAGACCGTGAGTTTATAATATTTTGCGGTGTGCATTTTATGGCAGAGACTGCCGATGTGCTCTCCGGGAAAAATCAGCAGGTGATACTGCCTGATCTCAAAGCAGGATGCTCGATGAGTGATATGGCTCGGAGCGAACAAGTTTTTGACGCTTGGGATGCACTGAGCGAAGTAATTGAGACCGAAAAAATTTGTCCGATTACATACATGAATTCGAGTGCCGCTATCAAAGCGTTTTGTGGTGAACATGGCGGAGCAGTTTCGACAAGTTCTAACAATAAACAGATTTTCGATTGGGCATTCAGACAAGGTTTTGAGAAAATATTTTTCTTCCCCGACCAACATCTTGGTCGTAATACGGCATTCTATCAGATGGGAATTCCGCTTGACCAAATTGTATTGTTCGATCAAACAAAACAGGGACTTGGTGGTTTGACCACAGAAGAAATTAAGAATGCAAAAGTAATTTTATGGCGCGGACATTGTTCGGTGCATCAACACTTTCAGCCATCGCATCCTGATATTATGCGTTCGCTCTATCCTGGTATCAAAGTCATTGTGCATCCTGAATGTAGTTTCGATGTTGTTGCCAAAGCTGACTTGGTCGGTTCGACATCGTTCATCGTCAATACAATTGCAACGGCTGCGCCCGGTGCATCATTTGCTGTCGGAACTGAGCATCATTTAGTCAATCGCTTAAAACAAGAATATCCTGATAAATTTGTAACAACGCTCGCACCCTATGCTTGCGAATGTGCGACGATGTATCGTATATCGCCGGAAGCGCTACTTGGAATTCTCGAAGGAATAGATTCCGGTATCATTAAAAATAGGATTATCGTCGATGATGCAGATGCCAAATGGGCAAGGGTTTCATTGCAAAGAATGTTAGATATAACCAGTGCAGCGGCATAGTTTAGGATCAAATTCAATAACGATATCATAACAGACTTGCGGAACAGACCTTCAAGCTTCCGAGTTAGTATTTATAGGACAGGAGACCTCAATAAATTTGAAAGAATCATTCGAGCATTTTGAAACGCATACTGAGCGCGAGAAGGCAGCTATTGCCTGTATCATTCGCTCAACCAAAGCGCAAGCCCGCGCCGAAGCCACTGATCATTTAGACGAACTCGAACGCCTTGCCGATACGGCAGGTGCCGATGTCTTAATCCGTATGACGCAAGAACGTCCATTGCCCGATGGTGCTATGTATCTCGGTAAAGGGAAGGTCGAAGAGTTAAAGAAACACGTCGAGATGCTTGAGCTTCAGCTTGTCATTTTTGATGACGAACTTTCGCCGGTGCAAGTGCGTAACCTCGAAAAAGAACTTGGGATAAAAGTATTAGATCGCCCAGGCTTGATTCTCGATATATTCGCATCGCGTGCCCGTACTCGCGAAGCAAAAACCCAGATTGAACTAGCACAGCTTGAGTATTTTTTACCGAGACTGACCCGCCAATGGACTCACTTATCGAAGCAATATGGCGGTATCGGTACCAAAGGACCCGGCGAAACGCAGATCGAAACCGATCGACGTTTGATTAATACTCGTATCTCAAAGCTTAAAGAAAAACTGGAGCTGATTAAACGTCAGCATGAAATTCGGCGTGAAGGACGCAGTGACGAACTTGCTCGTGTCGCACTTGTTGGTTATACCAATGCCGGAAAATCTTCGTTATTGAATATTCTGGCATCATCAGAAGTATTTGTTGAAGATCGCCTGTTCGCTACGCTCGATGCCACAACTCGTTCGGTGACACTTTCAAATGGACAGCATATTTTAACAACTGACACCGTAGGTTTTATTCGCAAACTTCCGCCGAAACTCGTTGCATCGTTCAGGACGACACTTGAAGAAGTTGAAGAAGCGGATATACTGTTACACGTTGTCGATGCCGGATCAAAAGATATCGAAGAACACATTGCTGTGGTAAAAGCGACGCTCGAAGATTTGAAGGTTGCGGAAAAACCAACTATTATTGTCTTTAATAAAACTGATCTTGTCCCAAAAGATGAACGGTATAAGATCGAAGATTTGGCAAGTAATTATCCTCACTCCGTTTTTATCAGTGCGCATCATGGCTATGGTATTACGACACTTAAAGATGAGATCATTGCAATCCTGACTGAATCATCAAGTGAGATGAACGTAGAAGTACCGATGGATCATTACGAAATAGCATCGAAACTTCACGAGATAGCAGAAGTAAAAGAGCGGAAATATACCGAGAACTCGGTATTGCTAAAACTCCTGGTTCACCGCAGAAATCTCTCGCGTGTTGAACGCCTCTTAGCATTGGCAGCATAATTTGACCTTAGTAATCAATTGGATTGGTACACTTTTTGTATTTGTCAGGATAATAACACTCCTTGAACTAATATGAAAACACTCCTCATTACCGGCGTCTTGTTCGTTAGCGGCATTTGGTCTACGATCGTGTTTCAGAATGATGAAATTCGAGAAGAACGCGAATACTCGCACAAATGGGCTACCACACGAACGATTGATAGCTTGAAACGGAGAATTCGGATGGGACCCGAACCCTATTGCTTCCATCATAGAACTTATCCACCAAATGCAAAAGATCATGATAGTATAATGCGTTATTTAAGTCATCTGACTTTTAGAGAAATCCGAGAAGTAAAAGATGGAATAAAAAATGATCTCTTCTTTATTAGATTTCTTGATACATTATTGATGTACAAAGATTCGCTGCAGTATGCCCTAACTGGTAGTCGTGATTTTACTTTAGATGATTAAACGAATGTTCGTGTTTCCATCGTATATTCGATGTAATTTATAGTTACCAAACATATTGATGGAAATAGTTAGCATTGTTTTAGCACTATTGGTCGGATTATTGATAGTGTTACTATTGAAAAAAAGTAATACACAGCCTAAGGACCTTGACCTGCACAAAAAAAACACCACACTCACCGAGAGGGTAGAGTCTCATGAGCGTGATAAAATTAAACTCACTTCCGACCTCGAAGTATCACGGGCGCAATTACAGAGTTATTCTCAAGAGCTGTCGGCAACGAAGGCAACGCTGATTGCCGAGCGTGATAGTACGCAAAAAAGAATTCAAACGCTTGAATCTCAGAACGCCGATCTTTCTGCTCGTTCCGAGTCAATTCAAAACGATCTTGTAACTCACAAAAGTAAACTTTCGCAATTACAAGCTTTTCTCGCAGCTGAACAAGATAAGTATGAAAGACTTAATCAAGACACAGAACAAACTCGCCTGAATTTATTTAAAGAGTTTGAAAATCTTGCCAACCGAATTTTAGATGAGAAATCAGATAAATTTACGAAGCTGAATCAAACAAACCTCAACGACATTCTTTTGCCCCTGAAGACAAAAATTACGGAGTTTGAGCAAAAGGTTGATTCAACATATCGCCTTGAAGCAGCCGAACGAAATACGCTGCGCGGAGAAATTAAAAATCTGGTCGAATTGAACCAACAGATTGGACGCGATGCAGTCAATCTGACACGGGCATTAAAAGGTGATTCGCAAAAGCAAGGGAATTGGGGGGAGTTGATTTTAGAAAAAGTGTTAGAGTTTTCAGGACTCAGAAAAGGCGAAGAATATAAAACACAAGAAAGTTTTAATCACGATGAAGGCAGACAGCGACCCGATGTAGTCGTCTATCTTCCTGAGAATAAACATATCATCATTGATGCAAAAGTATCGCTCGTTGCCTACGAGCGCTATGTTTCTTCTGAGGTTGAGACCGATCGTAAGCAAGCATTGATCGACCATATTGCTTCAGTACGAAGTCATATCAAAGGACTTGCAGATCGTAACTATCAGGCAATCACTGGTTTGAACCAACCGGATTTTGTGTTGCTCTTTATTCCGATCGAATCTTCGTTTGGTCTTGCCATTCAATCTGATAATGACCTGTTCGCATTTGCATGGGATAAAAAGATTGTTATCGTCAGCCCTTCAACTCTCCTCGCGACGCTTCGTACTATTTCATCAGTTTGGAAGCAAGAACGACAAACAAAGAATGCACTTGAAATTGCTGATCGAGCAGGAAAGATGTATGATAAATTTGTCGGTTTTATGGATGACCTTCACAGTGTGGGAAAAAAAATCGAAGAATCAAAGAAAGTCTATGACGGGGCAATGAATAAATTCTCCGAAGGATCGGGGAATGTTATCCGACAAGCCGAACAACTAAAAGAATTAGGTGCTAAAGCTTCGAAGAATTTTTCGCAAACTTTGCTTGACCGGGCAGAATAATGCGAGATGCCACTGTGAGAAAGACAAGGTGGTGGATATATGTAATGGGTTTAGGATACATCATTGCAGGATGTAACCACTTCATCAATCCCCGATTTTACGAGACAATAATGCCTCCTTACATCCCGGCACAATTGCTGATGATTTATATCAGCGGTGTTGCAGAAGTATTGTGTGGTGTATTCATTGTCCCTACGAAGACAAGGAAATTAGCGGCTTGGGCGTTAATACTTTTGTTGGTAGCAATCTTCCCAGCAAACATTCAGATGGCAATTAACTACGTAAAACGTGATGATCCTAATCTCTGGATAGCATTAGCCCGCTTGCCATTACAGTTGCCGTTGATCTGGGCAGCATGGAAATGTACATAATAAAAAATGCCATTCAGAACTTATATTCTGAATGGCATTTAAAAAACATTCGACATTTAGTGAGTCTTGTTTGCCAAGCGGTCTAAACGCATTGACTTTGTACGTTTCTTCGGGTTAAACAGCCCCACGAAATAATTTCGGAAAATGTAACTCCAGAATCCGCTTTCATTCAATGACGGATCAATAAGGTGTTCAATCTTTTTATGGGCTTCGGGTAATTCGCTCCAATGGATGCTGGCGCGAATATGATGAATGGTATGATAACCATTATTAAAAAGAAATTGATTTGTGAGTCCCAAAAAATTACGTGAGTGGCTGTACTCAGATTCCTCATCGGCGTGGACGTGTTGTACGTAATTAAAAATCATTATCGCATACAATGCGACTTGATGAGGGATTATGATATACAGTAGTGCTTTGCGCCAATCTAAAATAAGCATCGCCGCGAGATAGACACCAAGGGCAACATACTGCATAAGGTATAAATAAAAATCTGTCCGATTGGTCTGGCGTAGTTCGCGCAAGTATGCGTAGATGGGGGTTTGTTGGAAGTAGCTGCTGATCGTTGGGTAGGTCATCAACGTCAGCAAATTATTTTTTTCGCTATAGCGATAGGTGATGGTGTAATCACCCTCTTTATTATTAAGCTTGTGATGATTCTTATTGTGAGTTGGTATCCACCCAAATGCAGGGAAACCATAAAATAGCGTGAGCCAATAATCGGTGACGGTATTCATGAATTTTGTTTTCCAGATTCCCACATGATTATGGTTGTGAGCAATCACCGCTGTTGCAACAGCGAAATACAAACTCAACAGAAAAAGAAAAATATTGAAGCTCGGCAATTGCCATTGAATAATGAGCGTTGCCGTCGTTGCTATCATATAGATGATAGTGCGAATGTCGGCGCGATTTTTCAGCATTTCGGTACTTTAAAAATAATAAAACAATTCTATCATTCCATCGCCGCTCTCTCGTGGGGGTGTCGCGGCATTATATGTACTTATATAACGATAGTGCTCGGAATGTCGTTTCGTTGGGCTTTTGCCTAAGTAGTGTTGATACACTAAGCAAATATTGTGGAAATTAGGCTTTCTAATAGCGTAAGCCTGGATTCAAGCCTTTGCGGGAATGACCGGAAAATTTGCCACCTGTCATTCCCGCGAAGACA